>JAQGHJ010000250.1 GCA_028288905.1 Phycisphaerales bacterium
GCCGCCCTCAACCCGGGGCTCTCGCCCCGGGCTACGGCTCTGCCGCCCCTTCGGGGCTTCGACTTGTCACCTTAGCCTTGTCACTTTACTCCGCCTTTCAATCCACACTCGGAAACCTCCAATCCGCAATTGCCTCATCCTTCCCGCAGCGATTCGATCGGTTGCCGGCCGGCGAAGCCGGCGTCCGTCTCGTGCCAGTGGTCGACCCGGTCCTCGCCGAGCTGCCAGCAGAGGCAGACGTCCCGGCCGTCGTGGCGGCCGGTGAAGTCGACGAGCCCCCGGGCCCCGTCCTTCAGGTCGCACCCGACCTCGGTCAACTCATCGACGAAGTCCTCCAGCCGTTCGAGCGCGGCGCGGAGGCGGTCCTGTAGGGCGGCCTTGTCCGCGGCGGCGGCGGCCGCGGCGAGCCGATCTTGTGCGGCGACCGCGTCGGCGTGGGCGCGGACGACGTCGGCGGCGATCCGCCCCACCAGCGGCAGCGCGCGGTTGGCCTCGGCGACGGTGAACCGCCGGCGGGTGCGGCCGGGGGTGGTGGGCTCGGACGGCGCGGACTGGGAACCCCGCATGGCGGGACCGCCTTTCGGGCGCGTGGGCCGGTGGTCCGCACGGGCGGCCACCGGCCGGGTATCGGTCGGGTCGCCGGGGCGGTGACGACGACGTCGTCGGCCGCCCCGCCGGCGCTATGGATTATGGCGCGTCGCCGGGCGGAAGCAACGCGAACCGTTGCGACGCCGGGGAAATAGAATGGCCCCCTTCCCCGCGCCGCCCGGCGGCCGAGGCGACCTTCGCGGTCAGCCCCCGTCGGCCTCATTAGCCTCGTCCCCGCAGCCCCTAACGGACGGGTGGCGGGCGGACCTGTCGCCGCTCCCGTCACATCCGGACCGACCGTCACGGCCGACCTCTGGATTCTTCCCGGCGGCCCCGGCGCGTCCGATACGACGTTGCGGGAGTTCCCGCTTTGGCTAAAGCTCCGGCCAGTGGCCCGTCGGCCAGTTCCCGGCTCGTCCGGGGGCTTTCCCCGCCGCGGCCGACGCCGCGCCGACGGCCCGGAGCGACCCGCCGATGCCTTACCGCTTACTGATCGTCGACGCGTCCGCGACGGCCCGGGCCATGGTGAAGCGGGCTCTCCGCCAGACCGAATTCGCCTCCGCCCGGGTGGCCGAGGCGGCCGGCGGGGCGGAGGCGATCGACCTGCTCCAACAGCACCCGTTCGACCTGATCCTCATCGCTCCCGACCTGCCGGGTGGCGACGGGCCGGACCTGATCGGCCGGGTCGTGGCCGAGCCCGACACCCGGGCGACGCCGGTCGTGTTGATGACCGCCGACCTCGCGGCCGCCCCGGCGCTTGTCCGGCGGCTGCGGGCCCGTGGGCATCTCGCCAAGCCGGTCCGGCCGGCCGACCTCCAAGCCGCCCTCGCCCGACTTTTGGAACCGACCCACGTTTGACGCAGGGCCACGTTTCGCTGTCGCGAGTCGAGCGGACGGACCCGGCCCGCGTCGACCTCGCCTCCCCACCAATCACCGGCCGTACCGCACGATTTGCCGCGTCCGCTTCGTCCCACCCAGTGTTACGATACGGTTTGCGCCGCGCTAACCGGGAGATCCGACTTTGGGAACATTGGATGCGTGGGTTCACTCCAACATCGAGGCGCTCGGTTGGCCGATGCTCGGGGTCGTCCGGCTGCTGATCGCGGCCGTGTGCGGCGGGCTGATCGGGGCCGAGCGGGAGGTGAAGGGGCGCCAAGCGGGGTTCCGGACGAACGTGCTCGTGTGCGTCGGGTGCGCGGTGGTGATGGTGGTGTCGATCCGGATGGCGTACACGGAGTTCCCGATCCGGCCCGGGGCGGAGGTGCGGGTCGACCCGAGCCGGATCGCGTACGGAGTGATGGGCGGGATCGGGTTCCTCGGGGCTGGGACGATCGTCCGGTTCGGGGCGACGGTCCGCGGGCTGACGACGGCCGCCGGCATCTGGGCCGTCGCCGGGCTCGGGCTGGCAGCCGGGCTCGGGCTGTACCTGTTCGCGTTCCTGGCCACCCTGGTCGTGCTGGCCGTGTTGTGGGGCCTGGACTACGTCGAGCGGCTGATGCCCCGGCGGTACTTCCGGGCCGTCGTGGTCCGCCGGCTGTGGGACGAGGACTGCATCAGCCGGACGGTCAAGACCCTGCGGCTGGCCGGGTTCCGCGTCACCGACTGGAGCTTCGAACGCCGCGGCGAAGACCTGCGGCGGGTCGACATCACCGTCACGATCGGGTTCACGAGCAAGCACCACTTCGACGACCTGGCCGACCATTTGCCGGAGAACGCGGAGGCGGAGCTGGTGGCGGTGCGAGAGGGATGAGGGTGCCCGGCGGGCCGATCATGCTCATGATGTAAACAGTCTGAGCTACCAGTGCGAAGGTTCCTCGTGAGGGTGTATGCATATCCCTGAGCTAAGCCCGAGGACGTACGCCCCCGAGTTGCACACCGGCGTCATCGTTCGTTCCGTGGGCTGGCTTGGACGCAGGGTGCCGCACAAGGGGCATGCCGCACCGTCCATTCTCGAAGCCCTGCGGCGGTACGCCACGACCGGCTACCGTGACGATAACGACCTTGGGTTCCACACATGCGAAATCTGCGGGCGGGCGAATTCGCACGGCGAGTTCTGGGTCGAGTGGCGAGGCGTTCGCTACGTCCTGCCGATGATGGTCTTCCACTACGTTGAGGCGCATCGCTACCTGCCCCCGGACGAGTTCCTGTCAGCCGTCCAGCAGAAGAATGAATTTGAGACAGCCGGGAGGGCTTAACCTGCTGATGATTGCAACAGTCTTTGCTGCGAGTGCGAAAGACATGGAACCCTCGCCACTGACAGAACAGCACGCCATCGCCATTGCCAAAGAGGCTTGCCAGAGACGGGAGTGGCCGTGGCGAGAGCCGGTCATCGTGCAGACCGGCCCACGGGAGACATGGCATCTACGCACCAACGGTCGTGCCCGTGGATGCAACGCACTTTTCGTGGTGGACAAGACTACGGGCACCATCCTCAGCGAGCGTTTTGCCAACAGGTGAGTAGCGACGGGTGGTGCCCACATCCTGATGATCGGCCCGCCTGCAGCAGGCAATCATTGCGGCGTCTTCACGTCCAGCGTCGTCTTCTGCCCGGCCCGGAGGACGTCGAACGACCGCTTCGACTGGGCGGCCTGGTACACGAACGTGGTGCCGCTCGTCACGTCCGAGCCCTTGAGGTCCACGTCGCCGGCCTTGGTGATCACGTCCCCCTGCTTCAGCCCGAAGTAGACGTCGAAATACGACCCGGGCTTGACCGACGTGACGGCCAGCCCGGCCTTGTCGGCGTCGAACTCGGCCGAGTCGGTCATCGTCCCGCCGTCCGGCCCCCGGCCGGTGACGGGGGCCATCTGGCTCTCGGTCTGCTGCTTCGCCTTGACAGACACGGCCGCGTCCTTCGTGAACAGGTACGCCATCAGCGCGATGCCCATCAGCAGGGACAGGAGCAGGACGCCGCGCATGGGGATCTCCGGGGAGTGAGGGGGGAGGGTCGTGAGTTCGTATTGGAGCCCCAAAGGGGCGGAAGCACCATAGCCCAGGGTGATGGCCGGGCGGCACGCCCGGACGAACCCTGGGTTGAGTAACGCGAGAAGGCGGAGCCCCGAAGGGGCGTAAGAGCCCGTGGGCGTCGACCGTCCAAGCCCGCTGGCTCTGCCGCCCCTTCGGGGCTTGTGCTCCAACTTCCTCAACGAACCCAGGGTTCGTCCGGGCGTCCCGCCCGGCCATCACCCTGGGCTATGGTGCTTCCGCCCCTTCGGGGCTCCGGACGGGTACGCTTGGTCTCAACACTCAGCACTCAGCACTCAGCACTTCTCCCGTCCCTCACGGCACCGGCGGCTCGAACGCCTTGAGCAGGGCGTCGCCGATCACGATCTGCTTGACCTGCTGGCCGGTCGGGACGGCGAACGCGAGGTACACCTTGGTCGGCGGGCCGGCCGGCATGAAGTCGGCGAGCGACACGCCGCCGGCCGGGTCGGACGTGTACCGGGCGACGACCTCGTTGCCGTTGTTGACCAGGGCCCACACCCCGACCACCGGGTGCCGGCCGCCGGCCTTGTCGACCGCGAAGATCTGCCCGACCCGGTCCTTCCACGCCCACCCGCCGGCGTCCGGGCTCGGGTTGGCCTCGGCTTGGACGAGGAACGACCCCTCCGGCACGGCCAGCCGGTTGATCGGTTCCCCCTGCCCGTTGTTCAGGGCGGCCGGGGTGACCGGCGGGAGCGAGATCGTCTTCAGCTGGTTGGCGTCGACCGTCACCGTCCCGCCGCCGACCCCGACCTCCCCGCCGCCGCCGGCCGGGACCCGGATCGGGGCGTAGAACTTCGGGTTCTCGGCCAGGTCCGTGACGGCGAGGCTAGTGTCGGTCTTGGCGGGCGCGGCGGGGGCGGCCGGCTTCGCCGCGGCCGGGGCCGGCGGTGTTGGCGACTCGCCGCCGGGCCCGCCCTTGCGGCGGTACGTAACCGGCGTCTCCCCGACCGTCCCGCCGCTGACGGCGATCTGGTCGTCGCCGGTGAACTCGATCTTGTAGTCCTCGCTGACCTTCTTCTCGCCCGCGTCCTGCCCGTCGACGTGGATGGTGACGGTCGTCCCGCTCCCGCCGGTCGCCTTCCAGGTGCCGTTGATCGCGACGTTCCCGGCCAGCCCGCGGCGGACGTACTCGACGTTCGACGGGGTGAACGTGAACGACGACGTCCCGCCGCCGATCACCGTGTCCCACGACCCGGCCAACTTGGCGGCCGCGGGCGGGGCCGCCGACGGCCCCTCGCTCGCGCCGGCCGCCGGGGCGGCCGGCGCGGAGCCCGGTTCGACCGCCCCGTTCTTGATCAGCGGCTTCCGCATGACGGCGATCGCCGGGTTCTTCTTCAGCTTCGCCTGCGGGGCGATCTCCTGCCCGCTCAGGTCGACCCGGCCCGCCCGCTTGACCTCGAGGAACACGCCGGGGGCGATTTTGCCCGTCGTCGGATCCGCGCCGGCCGCCGCCCCGGTCAAGAACCCCTCCCGCTCGACTTGGAACAGCAGGTCGACGCCCCGCCCCTGCGCGCCCGGGGCCTCGACCGCGTCGTCGATGAACAGGAAGTCGTCCGGCCGGTTGTAGTACAGCTCGGCCGCGTCGTCGACGGTCCCGAGCGGGTAGTAGTTCGTCCACTCCAACTCGCCCGTCCCCGGGTTCTTCTTCCGGGCGACGAGGCGGGCGCTGGACGGGCTGAACCGGATGAAACCCTCCTTCGTGTCTTTGGCCTTGGCCCCGAAGTAGGTCCGGAGCACGATCGTGATTCGGGGGTCGCCCTTCTTCGGGATCGGCTCGTCGTGCTTCTTGGTGATGACCGACTTGAACTCGTGCGTCCGCTGGCGGAGCGGGCGGTCGATCAGGTACGCGCCGGCGTCCGGGTGCGAGGCGTCGCGGGCGGCGATCACGTCGACCTGGGACCCGTCCGACTTGTTGATCGCGACCCGCTTGGCCGCGCTCTGGATGCCGAGCCGCTGGCCGAACAGCTCGGTCAGCCAGTCCGGGTGGACCTCGGCCACCGACCGCCCGCCGAAAGGGGACAGGGCCCCGCGCTCGCTGAGCCGGTACACGGTCTGCATCAGGACGTCGTCGGCCGGCAGCATCGCCATCGTCCGCTCGCCGTCGGCCAGGTGCAGCGGCAGGTCGGTGTTCACCCCGTCCCGCACGTACCGGGTGAGGGTCCGCTTGCCCTCGGCCTGGGGGATGTTGGCGTCGCGCTCGGCCTCGTACTGGAACCGGCTGTACCCCATGACGGCCGGGGCCATCGGCAGGCTCTGGGCGGCGAACGCCGCCAGCCCGGCCATGAACACCCCGGCGACGAGCCCCATGAGGATCGACCCGGCCTTGTCCGCCGCGGCCGGCAGGCGGACGTTGCCCGGCACCAGGCTGTCGAACACGTACCGCAGCGGCAGGTAAATGACGGCGAACAACAGCAGCACCGTCGCCCCGTGGGCGTAGTCGGTCAGCTGCCCGCCCATCAGGTACTTCTCGGCGATGATCTCGTGGTAGCTGACCGACAGGACGGCCGCGAACACGCACAGGATCGCGCTGATCGCGGCGCTGAAGAAGCCCTGGGTGGAATGGAAGAACGCGACCGACAGCACGATCATGCCGAGGATCACGACGAACATGCTGAACGTCATTGCGGTCCCTCTCGGAGAGGAGAAGCGGGCAGAGCGGAAGTAGGCGGAACGCGGAGGGGAGCAGCGGGACACGGACGGATCGTCTGGCCCTGGTCGGGTCGCTTCAGCGACCGGGTCCGAAGCCGCGCGGTCGACCCGCCCGGCTCACGCCCGCGGGGCGGGCGGGCGTGGTGCCGAGGGCGGCCTCG
>JAQGHJ010000827.1 GCA_028288905.1 Phycisphaerales bacterium
TCGATCGACGGGTCCATGATCCCGAGGAACCGCCCGCCGTCGTCCCGGTCGTCCTTCCAGTGGCTCGGCTGGGTGCCGTCGCCGGCGACCACGCCGGTCGACATCGGGATGTCGCCCTTGGACAGCGTGACCGGCTTGCCGCCGACACCGGTCAGCACCACGCCGGTCGGGTCGAACCGGCCGCCGTCGTACAGCACCTGGGCGGGCACGTCCCGCCCGGCCGCCCAGACGCGGTCGGCCGTCGCGAACCCGGCGGCCCCGCCGCCCGGCTTCAGCCGGAACAGGTCCAGGGCCGACGGCTGCACCTCCCGGTCGACGAAGTCGTTGTCCCGGTAGAAGTCGACGAAGTCGACGCCGCTCTCGAACCCCAGCGCGTGCCCCAACTCGTGCAGCACCGTGCTGTAGAAGTCCGTCTTGCCCGCGGCCACCCCGTCGGCGGGGTTGAAGTCGAACGCGGCGGCCGAATTCAGCGACGTGAACGCGTCGACCTTTGTCACGGCCGAGTCGAACGCCGACGGCGGCGCGTCCAGCGCGTCCGGCGACCACCCGAGGGCCAGCAGGTTCGCCCGGCCGACGAGCATGCTCCCGTCGAAGTGGTACGGGTTGACGCCCTCGCCGCCCGGCGACAGCACGTAATTCAGCGCGTCGGCCGACGCCGGCAGGTCGCGGACGAACGCGTCGTCAGGGGTGGCCCGGGCGACGAGGGCGTCGCGGAGCTGGCCGTACGGGACGACGGCGTGGGTCGTGGTGGTCGACCCGAGCGTGCTCGCCGGGCCGAGGTCGGTCAGCTCGACGTCGACGTTCAGCGTCACGTCGGTCGCCAAGTACTTCGACCACATCGCCGCCGCCGCCCGCACCTGCGCCACCGCCGCCTTGTTCGCCTTGAGCGCCGGGCCAGGGATGACGTTGATCTTCAGCCCCGCCTTGGCGGCCCGGCCGACGTGGTACGCGCCGGACGCCCCGCCGGCGGTCGGCGACGTCTGCTCGCTCGCGTCGGGCAGTTCCTGGCGGACGACGACCGTCTTGCCGGCCGGCAACCCGGCCAGGCGGTACGTCCCGCGGCCGTTCGTGGACGTGGACGGCTCGTTCGCGTCCCGCCGGCCGTCGGCGTTCAGGTCGGCGTACACCCGCCGGCCGGCCACGCCCCGCTCGGCCGCCTGCCGGACGCCGTCGCCGTTGGCGTCGTCGAACACCGTCCCGGCGACGGCCGCGAACAGCTGCCGCGGCTCCAGCGGCTCGGCCCACGACGTCCGGCGGTCGGCGGACAGACCTCGGGCGGGCGACGGCGCCACAGCCGCCGTGTCGCGGCCCGTCGCCGGACGGATGGTTTCAGGGGATGCAGACGTCTTCCCCATCGCTCGCTCGCTCCTCTTGCCGTTGACTTTTGTAGTCCGCCGCGGCGGCCCACGCCTACCTTAAAATTCGAACGCGCTGGCCCGTACGCTCCCGCTCGCCACCGTCGGCTCGTCCCGGTTCGGGAGCACAACGTTACGCGGATCCGGCAGTAGCTGGCGGACGGCGACCCGTCACGGCGCGGGATACGCTCGTGGGCGGTCTACGGCCCGAATGATTTAAACGTCTGCTCGGCCGTCGGTCTTACACTGGCCGCGAATCCGGTGGGTCTTCCCGCCGGCACGGCCTAGTCGGTCGGCCCGCCCCCTGTCGGACGAGGCCTCGCAGCCCCGCTTGGACGAAGGCGGCCCGCCACGGCATGATCCTACGGTTTCCTACGCGGTGCCGTCCGGGAAGTTGGCAAAATTCGGCGGAGAATTTCATGACGACGTGGAGCAGGACTAGCCGCTGGGCCGTATGTGCGGGCGCTGCACTGATCGCGGCCGCGACCGGGATGAAGTTGCGGGCGGCCGACAAGTCAGCCCCGGCCCGCGCGGTTGCCCCCGCCGCCGCGCCCGTTCCGGCGGCCGAGGCGGCCGGACGGATGACGGTGCCGGCCGGGTTCAAGGTGCAACTGTTCGCCGGCGAGCCGGACGTGGTCCAGCCGATCGCGTTCACCTGGGACGATCGCGGCCGGATGTGGGTCGTCGAGTGCCTGAGCTACCCGAACTGGGCGATGGACGAGTCCAAGCCCGGGACCGACCGGATCGTGATCCTGGAAGACACGGACGGCGACGGCAAGGCCGACAAGCGGACCGTGTTCGCCGACGGGCTGCGGAACGTGTCGGCGATCGAGCTGGGGTTCGGCGGGGTGTGGGTCGGGGCGGTGCCGAACTTCACGTTCATCCCGCGGAACGGGAACGAGGACAAGCCGTCCGGCCCGCCGCAGGTGCTGCTGGACGGGTGGAACCTGAAGGACGTGAAGCACACGGTGTTCTCGTCGTTCACCTGGGGCCCGGACGGGTGGCTGTGGGCGACGAACGGCATCCAGAGCAAGAGCAAGATCGGCAAGCCCGGCACCCCGGACGACCAGCGGGTGAAGTTCGACTGCGGCGTGTGGCGGTACCACCCGACCCGGCACGTGTTCGAGGTGGTGGCCGTCGGGACGACCAACCCGTGGGGGCTGGACTTCGACGCGTACGGCCAGTGCTTCATCACGAACTGCGTGCTCGCCCACCTGTGGCACGTGATCCCCGGGGCGACGTACGACCGGATGCACGGGCAGCACTTCAACCCGTACCACTACGGCACGATGAAGACGGCGGCCGACCACCTGCACTGGGAGACGGGCAAGGACTGGACCGACGTCCGCAAGGGCCTGACCGACCAGACCAGCGCCGCCGGCGGCGGACACGCGCACGTCGGGGCCATGATCTACCAGGGCGACCAGTGGCCGGCCGAGTACCGCGGGAACATCTTCATGTGCAACCTGCACGGGAACAGGGTGAACCAGGACATCCTGGAGCCGAGCGGCTCGGGGTACGTCGGGCGCCACGGCAAGGACTTTTTGCTGGCCAACGACCCGTGGTTCCGCGGGATCGCGATCAAGCAGGGGCCGGAGGGGTCGGTGTACGTGTCCGACTGGACGGACACCGGGGAGTGCCACAACTTCGAGAAGGCTGATCGCACGAACGGGCGGATCTACCGGGTGACGCACGGCGACTACGGGACGACCGCCCCGACGTTAGACCGGTTGCCCGACCAGCAGCTGCTGGCGCTGGCGACCGGCGCGAACGGTTGGACGAGCCGACACGC
>JAQGHJ010000828.1 GCA_028288905.1 Phycisphaerales bacterium
CCCCTCTCCCGGTAGTCCGGGAGAGGGTTAGGGTGAGGGTCCGGTCGCGCGGTGGAGTTGGATCGTAAGCTCGGGCCGACACCGCGAGGAACCCTCACCCCAGCCCTCTACCGGACTCCCGGGAGAGGGGTCAGAGGCGGACGCCCGCGTTCTGAGAACACGGCGGGTTCGATCCTGTACCATGGTGAATGGTGCGTGGCCGCCCCGCCCTGCTACCGCCCCTTCATTCGCTCCCGCACGCCGCCGTCCACCTCCGTGCCGGTCGGCATCGGCTGGTGGAGGCTGCCGGGGCCGGCCGGCATCGTGGCCGGCGGCGCGTCCTCGTACAGCGACTTGTGGGTCAGGTCGCCGGCGATGTTCTCCGTGATCCGCCGGTTGATCCGGTGCATCGCCACGAACAGCTTCGCCTTGAACCCGACCGTTACCTCCACCTCCGGCTTCACCGTCGCCTCGACGATCGCGTCCACCACCTTGTCCGGCGGGTCCATCAGGTCGAACTGCGGCTGGTGCCCGGTGTAGTTGGCCGCGTGGTCCCACCACGGCGTGTCCGTCGCGAACGGGTAGACCGTGCAGACGTGGATGTCCTTGTCCCCGCTTAGCCGCACCTCCTGGTTCAGCGCCGTGCCGAGCCCGGTCAGCGCGAATTTGGACGCGGCGTACGACGCGTAGTACGGCTGGCCGATCCGGCCGGTGATGGACGAGATGTTGATCAGCGTCCCGGACTTCTGCTTTCGGAACTGCCGCATCGCGTAGTAGCTGCCGGTGATCACGCCCTTGAGGTTCACGTCGATCAGCCGGTAATGGTCGGCCAGGGGGATCTCCTCGAACCGGCCGAACGCCCCGATGCCGGCGAGGTTGATCCAGACGTCGATCCGGCCGAACCGGTCGAGGGCCGCCTGCGTCAGCTTCGCCACGTCCTGCTCTTTGCTGATGTCCGTGGTGACGGCCAGGGCCTGCCCGCCCCGCTTCTGACAGTCGCGGGCCAGCTCCTCCAGCAGGTCGGCCCGGCGGGCGGCGAGCACCACGTGGGCCCCCTGGTCGGCCAACTTTTGCGCCACGCCCTTGCCGAACCCGCTGGACGCGCCGACGAGGACGACGACCCGGCCGTTGTTCGATGGCGTCGCGGCGCACCCGGCGAGGGTGGCGCAGACGAAGACGGCGGCGCACGCCAGGGCCCCCGCCTGCCCGGTGCCCCACAACCGGCCACATCGCCCCCGCGGCCGACCCGGCCGATCTTGACCCGCCCCGCCCGACCGCGCCGCCATCGCCGTAGGAACTGTCCGCATGCCTGCCTCCGATTGACCGTCCGCCCGCGCGGGCCGGGCTGGCCGCGGGCGGACGGGCGGGGGGCACGTTACGCCGGCCAGTCGGTCGCCCGGACCCGGGCGTTAGCGGCAGGTGGCCTCAGGGAAATCAGCCGGCGACGTTGCCGCGGCCGTCGCGTGGCCACGCGGCAGATCCGCGTGGTCTCGGCGCGTCTCCGTTGCGGTCCCGGCAATGGTCAACTGGTGGGGACCTGCCGTTGCTGCTGTTGCTGCTGCTGGAGCGCGACCGATCGAATGCCGCCGGCCTCGGCGATCCGGCCGAGGCGCTCGTCGCTTTGCGCTTCCTCCCGAAGCGTCTGGGCCAACAGCCCGGCCACCTCCGCGTTCCCGACCTGCCTCGCAATCGCGGCGGCCGTCCCGTATCCGGCGATCTCCAAATGTTCGAATTTCCGCGCCTCGGCGATCAGCGCCGCCTCCTTCACCTCCGGGCCGGCGGCCGCCGCGAGCAGTTCGGTGCCCCGCCGCACCATCGCGTCGAGCACGGGGTCGGCGACTTCCTGAAGGGGCCGGCCCAGCTGCTGGAAGATCTGTTCGAGTCGTTGGACGTGCGTCCGCGTCTCCTGCTCGTGCTGCCGCAGGGCCTCGCGGAGCTCCGGCGCCCGGGCACCCTGAATCAGCGTCGGCAGCGCGTCGAGCTGTCGCCGCTCGGCCGCGTGCAGGTCGCCGAGCGTCTGGACCATCAGGTCTTGGACGGAGTTCATCGAATGCATGGGCGTTCCTGGTCAGCGAAGGACAAAAGCCAAGTTCGTTGGGGCCGGCAGTCGGCCTGGCATGGCAGCCAGCCGACGACTCCCACTTCTTGGCCGGCGCCGAACGGGCCGTTGAGTAGAGAAGGGTGAGGTCGGGGTCGGCAAGTCGGCCGTGACGGGTGCCCCCGGCAGACGGGCGGCGTCTAGGGTCTCGCATCACCTGAACATCGCGAGCAACGCCAGGGCGAGGAGGACCGCGCCGGCGGCCGCCAGCGGCCAACACGGTGGCGGACGGCCGCGAACGGCCCAACGGCTCAACCGGGTCCGGATGCGGGTGTTGCTCGGCCGCGCGTGGGTTCCGTGCATCGCATGTCCTCCGAGCCGTCGCGGGCACCGGACCGATGTTCGACACGGGCCCGGGCCCTCCCTCGGCACCTCGCAAACGCGAAGCCGCGGGACGCGCCCGCTGGCGCTTCGAGTTCGTCGCGAAGCCGTCCGCCCAGGGCCCGTCCCCGGCATCCGCGCCGTTCTTCGGCTCGCCCCACGCGGGCTTCATGCCCCGACGGCTAGCACCGGTTGCTTGCCGAACGCGGCGGGCACCAGCGTCTCGAGCTCGTCCATCCGCCCGATCACGCGCTCGGCTCCCGCCTCCAGCAGCCGGTCGCGGTGGCCCGGCCGGCAGTGGGTCCCGCCCGTGAAGCCGAACACCCGCATCCCCGCGGCCCGGGCGGCCCGGGTGCCGGGGACGCTGTCCT
>JAQGHJ010000851.1 GCA_028288905.1 Phycisphaerales bacterium
CGTTGGACCCGTATAGGCGAAAAGTGTCGGCCTTCACTTTGGTCGAGCTGCTCGTGGTGATTGGAATCATCGCCTTGCTCGTCTCCATCCTCCTCCCGTCGCTTGGCGCGGCACGGCGGTCGGCCCGGAGCGTCAAGTGCCTGTCCTCCCTCCGGCAGCTCGGGAACGCGTTCGCGATGTACTCGCAGGAACATCGCGGGTACTGGCCGGTCGCCGTCCACGGCAACACGGTGAAGTTCCCGGTCGCCCTGCGGAACGGGCTGGCCGACGAGATCCGCTGGCCCGACCTGATCGCGCCGTACATCACGTCGAAGAAGGACATGGCGTACGACGAGGTGTACAAGGTCCGCCAGAACTCGGTGCTCTGGGGTTGCCCGGAGTACTCGGCGGCCACGGAGCAAAGCGACGCCGCATTCGCGAGCAAGGTTCGCCCGGGGTACGGGATGAACTACTACCTGACCGACACCGGGCCGAACAAATACGCGTACATCAACACGGCCCTATCCGACGACCCCACCCAGGCGGGCCGGTACTACAAGCAGACCGAGTGGACAAAGCCGACCGAGCGGGCGTTGATCGCTGACACGCTCACGCACGTGCTGAGCAACCCGTCGACGATCGCGTCGACCAACACGTGGTACCCGGTGCTGCCGGGCGAGGCGGCGACGCCTTACTTCCTCGTCGACGGGAATCGCCACGGCCCGGCGGGCAACAGCCGGCGGAAGCAGTACGAGGCCCCGTACATGAACATGCTGTTCTGCGACCTGCACGCGTCGGTGGTCAGCGTCCGCGACACGTACAACGCGATCCACAGCCCCGGGCAGAATACGGCCGGCAACTGAGCCCGCCGGGCGCGGGGTCGGCTAGCGCACGAGGGGCGTCACCAACAACGCTTGGTGACGCCCCTCGTGCGTTCGCGGGTCAGCTCTGCATGCCTCCTTCATTGTCCGCACCCTCGTCAGCAGCCTCTTGCCCACCCCCTCGGATCCATGGGAGATAAGAGCCTCGCGAACGGTCCCCGATCCGGGAGCGTGGCCGTCGTCGTGCGCCGTTCCGAACGAACTACCGAACGGGGAGGTGTCTCGACCCAGTAAGATCGTGACGGCCGACGGCCGGTCGGTAAATTCGGGCAACGTGCCCGCAGGCCGTCTGCCGTCGTGGGGCCCCCGGAACGCAAAACCCGCTGGCCCGCTACGCGGTCTTACTGATTACTATGGACGCGGCGTTGGCTGACTGGTGACCCGGCACCCGTCAATCCTCCGGCTTCTCCCCCGCGTCCGCCATGCGGACGATCCGCGGGTCGAACCGGCCGACCACCTCGACCAGGTCCGCCTGGGCGGCCATCACTTGGTGGATGTCCTTGTAGACGTGCGGGTTCTCGTCGATCCCGGCCGACAGCAGTTGCACGCCCCGCTCCTCCAGCAGCGGCTTGATGTGGTTCCAGCGGAACTTTTGCCGGGCGGCTGTCCGGCTCATCACCCGCCCGGCCCCGTGGCTGGCCGAGTCGAGCGACGCCGCCTCACCCCGCCCCCGCACCACGAATCCGGGCGACGCCATCGACCCCGGAATCACTCCCAGCACGCCCTTCCCCGCCGGCGTCGCCCCCTTGCGGTGAACGTACAGGTCGCGGCCGTCGTGGCGTTCTAGCCACGAAAAATTATGGTGATTTTCCACTCCCGCCAGCACGTCGAATCCCATTGCCTTGGTCACTTTCTTGTGGATGACGGCGTGGTTCGCGCGGGCGTACTCGCCCATGAGGTTCATGGCGGCCCAGTATTCCTGGCCGGCCTCGGTGTCCATGTCGAGCCAGGCGAGGCGGCGGAGCTCCGGCGGCAGCTC
Source organism: Phycisphaerales bacterium (assembly GCA_028288905.1). Taxonomy (GTDB): domain Bacteria; phylum Planctomycetota; class Phycisphaerae; order Tepidisphaerales; family Tepidisphaeraceae; genus Humisphaera. The sequence goes on from JAQGHJ010000851.1 coordinate 1,840, forward strand.
GGGGTGCCGGTCCATGGCCAGCCGGCTGTAGAAGTCGGCGACCTGCGCCCCGGCCCCGCGACTCCCGCTGTGCGTCAGCAGCGCGAGGTACGACCCGGCCGGTAGCCCCAGGTCGGGGTGGTCGAGGGTGAGGGTACCGAACTCGGCGAAGTGGTTGCCGGACCCGCTCGTGCCGAGCTGCTCGCGGGCCTTTTCGAACAGCCGTTTGGTCACGGGGGTGACGCCCCAGTCGGCGTCGAGGACGGGGTGGTCGTGCGGCTTCTTGAAGTGCCCGCCGGTACCAAACAGGGTCTCGCGGCGGAGGGCGTTGACGAGCCGGTCGTTCAGCCGGTTGAGCTGGTCGGCCGGGACGTCGAACACGCTCAGCTTCATCCGGCAGGCGATGTCGACGCCGACGGCGTACGGGACGACGGCGTTCTCGGTCGCCAGCACCCCGCCGATCGGCAGCCCGTACCCGAGGTGGGCGTCGGGCATGAGGGCCCCGCGGACGGCAACCGGGAGCCGGGCCGACTGCTTCATCTGGTCGAGCGCCCCGGCCTCCAGCCCCTCGCCCCAGACCCGGTACGGGGCCGGCTCCGGCCGCTCGGCGAACGCCGGGACGGCCACCGCGTGCAGCCGGCGGGCGACGTCGGCGAAGTGCGGGTGGTCGAGGTGGGCCGCCGGGTCGGCCAGCACGGCCCGCAGCTCGTCCTCGATCTGCTCCGCTGGCAGCTCGGCCCGCCACCGCCGGGCGAGGTCCGACGCCACCCCGATCGCGAGGCCCTGCGGGTAGCCGAGGCGGAGGAGTTGCTTCGGGCTCATACGCCTATTTGTAGGGCCCGACGCGGCGGACGCGGGAGGCTAAGAATCGAGAGCGGGTCCGACGTTCGGGCTCACCACGAAGGCACGGAGAGCACGGAGGTCACGAAGAAGAGAAAGAAGCAATGGGCGCTCGTTGGCCCGTCCCGCCTTTTCCTCTTCTTCGTGGCCTTCGTGCTCTTCGTGCCTTCGTGGTGAGCCTCGAACGTCGACACCGCCAGCGCCCCCCGTCAAAGGACGTTCAGCGTCGGCGTCGGGACGGTGCGGGTGCGGATTTCGACCTGCTCGACGAGGCTCTTCACGAGGGCCTCCAGCCCGTTGCGAAGCCTTGGGGCCCCCTCGAAGTTGGCGGTCGGGTTGCCGGCGTCGGAGTTGGCCCGCAGGGCGGTGAACATCGGCAGCGCCCCGAGGTACGGGAGCCCGAGCCGCCCGGCCGCGTCGCGGGTGCCGCCGCGGCCGAAGATGTCGTGCTCGCTGTCGTCGTCGGCCACGAAGTAGCTCATGTTCTCGACCAGCCCGAGGATCGGGGCCTGGAGCTGGCGGAACATGTTCACCGCCCGCACGGCGTCGTCCAGCGCGACCTGCTGCGGGGTCGCGACCACGACCGCCCCGGTCAGGGGCAGCAGCTGGCAGAGCGTGAGCGGGACGTCGCCGGTGCCGGGCGGCAGGTCGACTATCAGGTAGTCCAACGCGGGCCACTCAGTGTTGTCCGTCAGCAGCTGCTTGAATGCCCCGTGGGCCATCGGCCCGCGCCAGATGAGCGGCTTGTCCGGCTCGACGAGCGACCCGATGGTGACGGCGTGGACGCCGTGGACGAAGAACGGGAGGATCTTGTTCCCGCGGACCGGCGGGACCTGCCCCTTGATGCCGAGCATGGTCGGCAGGCTCGGGCCGTAGATGTCCCCGTCCATCAGCCCGACGGCGAGCCCAGTGCGGGCGAGGCCGACGGCGAGGTTCGTCGCGACCGTGCTCTTGCCGACCCCGCCCTTGC
>JAQGHJ010000861.1 GCA_028288905.1 Phycisphaerales bacterium
GGACGCTGAGCACCGCCCGGACCATGGATAGCCCGAACCCGAACGCCTGCTTCGCGTCGATCGTCGGCGGCATCGACAGCTCCTGCCGGCGGACGGCCACGTCCACCAGCGCCGGGCCGTCGTGGGCGAACGCCCGCGCCAGCGCGGGCCGCAACTGCTCCGGGGTCTCAACCTTGATGCCCAAGATGTTGGCCGACCGGGCCAGGGCGGCGAAGTCCGGGTTGATGAGCGCCGTGCCGTAGTCGACGAGGCCGGCCGCCTTCATCTCCAGCTCGACGAACGACAGGGCGCCGTTGTTGAACACCACCACCTTCACCGGCAGCTTGTGCTGCGGGAGCGTGAGCAGGTCGCCGAGCAGCATGGCCAGCCCGCCGTCGCCGCTGAGCGTCACGACCTGCCGGCCCGGGTAGGCGGCGGCCGCCCCGATCGCCTGGGGGACGGCGCTGGCCATCGACCCGTGGGTGAACGACCCGAGCATCCGCCGCCGGCCGTTCGGGGTCAGGTACCGGGCGAGCCAGATCGTCGGGGTGCCGACGTCGCACGTGAACACCGCGTCGTCGGCCGCCAGCTCGTCGATCACCTTCGCCACGTACTGCGGGTGCAGCGGGCCGCGGTCCGACCGGCCGGGGTCGGCCAGCTCGTCCAGCCCTTTTCGCGCCGACTTGTAGTGCGCGACGCAGCGGTCGAGGAACGCCCGATCCTGCTTCGGCGCCAGCAGCGGGGTGAGCGCGGCGAGCGTGTCCTTGACCGTGCCGACGAGCCCGAGGTCGACGCGGGTGCGGCGGCCGATCTGCTCGCCCCGCACGTCGACCTGCACCACCTTTGCCCCCTCCGGCAGGAACTGGCGGTACGGGAAGTCGGTGCCGAGCATGAGCAGGGCGTCGCAGTTCATCATCGCGTGGTACCCGGACGAAAAGCCGAGCAACCCGGTCATGCCGACGTCGTACGGGTTGTCGTACTCGACGAACTCCTTGCCCCGCAGCGCGTGGACGACCGGGGCCGCCAGCGCCCCGGCCGCCGCCAGCAGCTCGGCGTGCGCCCCCTTGCACCCGGCCCCGGCGAGGATCGCCACCTTGCCCGCCCCGTTCAGCAGGGCGGCCGCCTTGGCCAGCTCGCCGTCCCGCGGGCGGACGAGGGGCGACTCGTCGTCCGTCGTCAGCTCGACCGGCGGCAGGCTCGTCTTGAGCAGCGCCACGTCCCCCGGGATCACGAGCACGGCCACGCCCCGCTTGGCGATCGCCGTCCGCATCGCGATCGCCATCAGCCGGGGGAACTGGTCCGGGTGCGACACGACCTCGCACGAGTGGCTGCAGTCCCGGAACAGGAACTCCGGGTGCGTCTCCTGGAAGTACCCGCTGCCGAGCTCCTGGCTCGGGATCTGGGCTGCGATCGCCAGCACCGGCGTGCGGCTGCGGTGGCAGTCGAACAGCCCGTTGATCAGGTGCAGGTTCCCGGGGCCGCAACTGCCGGCGCAGACGGCGAGCTTGCCGGTGAGCTGGGCCTCGGCCCCGGCGGCGAAGGCGGCCGACTCCTCGTGCCGCACGTGCAGCCACTCGATCTCCGACCGCCGCCGGCGGATCGTGTCGGTGATGCCGTTGAGCGAGTCCCCGACGACGCCGTACACCCGGCGGACGCCGGCGCTGACGAGCATGTCCACGCACAGTTCGGCGACGGTCTGAGCCATAAGGCGGGATCCTGATGGGGGAGCGGCGGAGTCGGCCGGTTGGCAACGGGGCGGCGGCCGGTGGCGGGCCCAAGTCGGCGGGCAGCGAACCCGCCCCGGCGGACGGGACCGCCGGGCGACGGCGGGATGGTAGGCCCGCCGCCCGCCCCCTCCCCGAAGCGGGAACACCGGTCAACGAGCAAGCCGAACGGCGCGACCGCCTACGCTTTCTCACCCGCCGCCTGCTTGGCCGGAGATTTGCCGGTCGGGTTTCTCGCGATCACCTCCTCCTCACCCCCGACCCCCACCGGAGCTTTCCCCTCATGGGCCTACTCGACCAACTCGGCAGCGCGCTCGGCGGCCAACCCTCCGGCGGCGGCGGGGGCGGCGGATCTCCCGTCGCCGGCGTGCTCGGCCGCATCCTCGGCGGCAACCACGACGCCCAGAACCCCGCGTCCCCCGACGGGCAGCAGTTCGGGCAGATGATCCAGCAGGTGCCGCGGGACCAGCTCGCCGGCGTGTTCGGCCAAGCGGCCCGCGGCATGGACGGGCAAGCGTACCGCGACCATGTGACGCCCGGGGCCGGCGGGACGAACCCGCTCGGCATGCTCAAGGGCCCGGCCATGGCGATGGTGGCCGGGGCGCTCATGAAGCACCTGACCGGCGGCGGCCAACAGGCCGGCGGTCTGAGCGGCATGGTCAGCTCCGCCCTCGGCGGCGGCGGGGGAGCGATGGGCGGGGGGATCAGCGGCGGCGGGGCGGCCGGCGGCATGGGCGGCCTCGGCGGGCTGCTCGGCATGGTCCCCGGGCTGCAAACCACCGACCCGCACCAGATGGACGAGCACCAGGTCGCCGCCTTGGCCGACTACGCCCGCCAGCACCACCCCGACGCGTTCGGGCAGGCGATGGCCGACGTCGGGCACCAGAACCCGTCCGCCCTCGGCGCGCTGCTCGGCAACGGCGGTTTGTCGTCCGTCGCCCAACAGCTCGGCGGACTGCTCGGCGGCGGGCGGTGAGGCGGAGGAGTGGGGACGACCCGTCGAGGCCGATTCGTCGGTAGACGGC
>JAQGHJ010000862.1 GCA_028288905.1 Phycisphaerales bacterium
CGTCGAGGCCGGGCACGGCGGGCGGATGCACGCCCGTAACGTCCCGGGCCGCGGGGCGTGCCTCGGGTTCGACCTGCCGCGGGCCGAGGCGAGTGCCGGGCCGGCGTCAGGGCCGGGGCCGGTGACCGTTCCCGCGTACGCGGGGGCGGCCTAGCAAGCGTTGCCGACCGGCGCGCTGGTCGGGATCGCTTCGGCGATCCGGCCGTCACGCCGGCCGGGGTGTCGTTCGAAACAGGTGAGTCGTATGTCCGACCCTTTAGCCGCAACCCCTTTCGCGTCGGCCGGCTCCGGGCCGGGCGGTGCCCCGTCCGCCGCCGCCGAGGCGGGAGCCGTGGCCGTGACCGGCCAGACGATCCTGGTGGCCGACGACGAGACGCACATCCTGAACGTCGTGTCGCTGAAGCTGCGGAACGCCGGGTACCGGGTGCTGACGGCCGCTGACGGGCAGCAGGCGCTGGACCTGGCCAGGCTGCACCGCCCGGACCTGCTGGTGACCGACTACCACATGCCGCTGCTGAGCGGGCTGGAGCTGTGCCGGCGGCTGCGGCAGGACCCGGCGACGGCTGGGCTGCGGGTCGTCATGCTGACCGCCCGCGGATACCACCTGGACGAGCAGGAGATGCGGGCCAGCGGCATCAGCCGGATGATGAGCAAGCCGTTCAGTCCCCGGCACCTGCTGCTGACCGTGTCGGAAGTGATTGCGGCCGCCAAGGCGGCCTGACCGAGGGCGACAGGCCTGGGGGGGGGCGAAAACCCTTAGGCGGCGCAGGACCGAAAGCAGAGTCGCGGGCACGGCGGGCGACCGCGGCACCGCGGGGGCGAGCCGCGAGGACGGAACCGAAGGGACGCGCGTTCATGCTGTCCATCACGACGAGCAACTTCAAAGGGGGCACCTCGGCCGCCCCGGGCCGGGCGGACATGTCGCCACCGTGCCACCTGGTGACCGACTTAGCCGCCTTGGCAGATCGGTTCCGGCCGGCCGGGCTATGGCTGACGGCCGTCGGTCCGGACGGGGGGATGACGCCCGTGGACCCCGACGCGCCAGCGTTCTTCCAGCGGTACGTCCTGCCGGCCTTGCGGCCGGTGGCCGGCCGGGCACCCGCCGCTGTCGCGGCCGCGGCTGGGCTTCCGACCGTCCCTGGGGTTGCCTTGGCGACCCTCGCGCTCCCCTATACCCAGGTTCCAGGCACGACCGTCCTGCTGGCCGCCCGGGCCGAGGACTTTATCCTGACTCCCGAGGTGGCCGGGGTGTGCGGGCGGCTCGGGCTAGACACGGCCTGGTTGGCCGCTGCCGCCGCCGAGCTGCCCGCGTACGGCCCGGCCGCCCTCGCCCGCCAAGCGGACCTAGTCGCCGCCGCCTTGGCCGACCGCGCCCGCATCGGCGGTCTCGAGCAGGAGCGGGACGCCCTCAGCCAACAGCTAGCCGACACGTACGAGGAACTGAGCCTCATCTACCAATTGTCCGGCGGCATGCAGGTAAACCGGTCGGCCGGGGACTTCTTCACCCAGGCCTGCCAGGACGTCGGGCAGGTGATGGACGTCCGCGGGATGGGCGTCGCCCTGTTTGTCGAGCTGCAAGACTGCCCGGCCCCGTGCGTGTTCGGCCGCGTCGCTCTGACGACGGAGGAGGTCCGCCGGCTCAGCGGCGAGCTGCTGATCGCCCTCCGGGGCCGCCCGGGCCCGCTCGTCGTCGACCGGCTGGCCGGGGACCGGACGTTCGGGTGGCTCGCCGCCCACGCCCGGCAGCTGCTGGCCGTCCCGCTCATGCGGCAGGACGCGGTGCTCGGCGTCCTGTTCGCGCTGGACAAGGAGGAGGGGGAGTTCGACTCGGTCGACGCCAAACTGCTGACCAGCATAGCCAACGAGTCGGCCGTGTACCTGGAAAACGCGACCCTGTACGACGACGTGCACGGGCTGATGATGGGCCTGCTCCACGCCCTGACCAGCGCGGTCGACGCCAAGGACGCGTACACGTGCGGGCACAGCGAGCGGGTCGCGCTGCTGAGCCGGCACCTGGCCCAGCTCGCCGGGCTACCGGCCCCCGAGGTCGAGCGGGTGTACATGGCCGGGCTGCTGCACGACGTCGGCAAGATCGGGGTGCCCGAGGCCGTCCTCCAGAAGCCGGGCCGGCTGACCCCGGAGGAGTTCGACCACATGAAGCGGCACCCGGAGGTCGGGGCGCGGATCTTGGCCGACGTGAAGCAGCTCCAGGCGGTCATCCCCGGCGTGCTGCACCACCACGAGCGGTACGACGGCAAGGGTTACCCGCACGGGCTGGCCGGGGACCGCATCCCGCTGATGGGCCGGATCATCTGCCTGGCCGACTGCTTCGACGCGATGACGAGCAACCGGACGTACCGCAAGGCCCTGCCGGTCGAGGTCGCGCTGACCGAGATCCGCCGGTGCGGCGGGACGCAGTTCGACCCGGCGCTGGCCGAGGCGTTCCTCCGGTCCACCCCGGACGGTCTGCGGGAGCTGCTGCGGAACCACAAGGACCGGAGCAAGCAGCTGATCGCGATGCAGGAGACGCTGCGGGCGAAGGCGGCGTGAACGGCGGGACGGGAAGGCGCGGGCCGCGCGGCCGCGGCGTGACGGACGGGCGTTTCCCCAAGCCGCTCGCGGCGTCCCAGGTGAGCCGGCCCGGCCGCCCCGGGGCCCCGCCCTCGTCCTTAGGTCCCTACTTCCACCCCGCCCCCCGGCACGCGTCAGTCGTCCAACCGCGCGAACAGCCCGACGAGGTCTAGCGCGAACCCAGGAAGCACGTCCCCCCCGTCGAGCCGGTCCCTCTCGGCGAGGACCGCGTCGGGCGCGTCCGGCGATGTGAACACGGCAATCGTCCGCGCGACCGGGTCGACGATCCAGACGAGCCGCGTCCCGCCGGCGAAGTACTCCCGCCGCTTGCGGTCGATTTCGGCGGCCGTGTTGCTCGCACTCAACACTTCGACGGCGAGGTCGGGCGACAGGTCGGCGATCGGGCCCTTCGGCCGCCGGCCGCCCGGCGAGCGGGCCCGGGACACGTACGCGACGTCCGGCAACCGCACCTGCCCCGGGCCGACGCGCATCATCCCGTCAGCCCCGTAAATCCACCCGAGGTTCCGGGCATCCACGTGTTGACTCAGCGCCGCGACGAGACACGCGGCGAGCAACGATTCGTCGCACCCCATCGTTTTCTCCACCAAGGAGGCGTCCACCAGCTCGCACAGCCGATCCCCGTGAGCCGCGGCGTCGATCACGTCCTGCTCCGTGGCCGTTCCGGGCAGCGGGTGAAATCGGACCCGCTGGGCCGGCACGCCGCCGAGGTGGTCGAGCAGGTCGGCAACCGTGAGGACGCCCGGGAGCGGCGGCGGCAAGGTCACTGCGGACGACGCGGGCGAGGGGATGGAGGGTGGGGCGGCGAGGGTCGTCGTCATAGCGGGCTCCGTGACTTCACCGAATCTTACTGTTGCCAAGCGTTGGATGGCCGCGGCCGGACGCCTGGCCCGGGTTACGCCGCCCCGCCTCCCGGCGGCTTGAACTCCTCCGGCTTCGGCAGGTCCCGCAGGTCGTTCAGCCCGAACAGCTCCAGGAACCGCTTCGTCGTCCCGTACAGGATCGGGCGGCCCGGCTCCTCGGCCCGGCCGGCGATCTTCACCAGGTGCTTCTCCATCAGCCCGCGGATCGCCTCCCCGCACGCCACCCCGCGGATCGCCTCGACGTCCGCCCGCAGCACCGGCTGCTTGTAAGCGACGATCGCCAGGGTCTCCAACGCCGCCTTGGTCAGCTTCGCGTCGACCTCCCGCTGGTGCAGCCGGCGGAGGGCGTCGGCGTGCTCGGGCAGGGTCAGGATCTGGTACCCGCCGGCCACTTGCTCGACTCGGAAGCTCCGCCCGGTCCGCTCGTACAGGGCGTTGAGCCAGTCGACCGCCCGCCGGACCGACCGGGCCGTCCCGGCCCCGAGCAACTCGACCAGCCGGGCCGGCGTCAGCGGGTGGTGGGTGGTCAGCAGCAGGGCCTCGAGCGTGGGCAGCGGCACCCCGGCGTCCGGCTCGTCGGTCGGGTCCGGATCGGCGGTCTCCGGCACCCCGCCGCCCTCGGCGGCTTCCGGCCGGATCGCGCCGTCCGCCATGTCGTCCGCGGGCGCGGCGGCCACTGGCGGCGGGCCCTCGGGCTCGGCCCGGATCGGCCCGACGGCCACGACCCTCGACCTCGGTTCTTCCCTGGGTTCTGCCACTGTGCGACGCCCGTGTGAAGGTCGTGAAACGGCGGTATCGAACGAACCCGCGGCGGCCCGGTCACGCAACGTGTCGCGCAAACGAGGAACGCCGCGCGGCAGCGGGCCGCGCGGCGTGCAGTATAACTCCGAGGGGGTGGCCCGTCGCCGACCCCGGCGGTTGACGACCCCCTTTACGTCCTCACGGGCCGCGTTACCGTCGACCCGCGCCCGCTACTTCTCGACCGCCGCCGGCGCCTCCTTCTTCGCGGGGGCCTCCTTCTTCTTCGCCGGCTTCGGCGGCTCCTCCTTGCCCACGGTCATGTAGTTCGGCGTCGCCTGCTCTACGTTCGGCGTCACGTCCGCCTTGGCGTCCCCGAACGCCCACGCCAGCCCGCCGAGCAGGATCGACTGGAACGCCGGGCTCTGCCAGTTCGCCTCGATGTGCCCCATCGACGTGTAGAACACCCGCCCCTTGCCGTGCATCCGGGCCCAGGTGGCCGGGAACGCCGGGCGGTCGTACATGTTCCCCTTCAGCCCCGGCTCCTGGGCCAGCAGCACGTGCAGGTCCTTCGCCTGGTTCTTGAACGTGTACCACTCCTCCTTCAGTTCGAACCCCTCCCCGGCCGCCGCCATCCCGGGGAACGCCTTGTCCGCCACCCGCATCCGCGCCACCTGTTGGGCACCGTGGACGATGAACTCGGCCCCGAGCATGGCGACGTACGGGTCGACGTTGTCCCCGTCCTGCACGAACCGGGCTGGCCCGTGCCCCTTGTTCCCCGGGCTGTGGAACGTGTCGGCCGCGCTGTGCGCGCCGACGAACCCCTTCCCGCCCTTGATCAGGTCGAGGAACGCCGACTTCCCCTCTTTGCTCATCGGCGGGTTCTTGTCCGTCCCGGCCTCGGTCAGGTCGCCGGTCGTGTAGAACATGAACGCGTCGAACCCGGCCAGCTTCTCGGGCGTGAAGATCCCGCCGTCCTTCGTGCACGTGACCGCGAACCCGTGCTTCGGGGCCAGGTCCGTCATCACCTGCTCGGCGTAACTCAAGACGTCCGGCGACTTCCGCTTGATCGCCGAGTGCTCGAACCCCGAGCTCTTCGTGAAGAACAGCAGCTTACGCGGCGGGGACCCGGCCGCGGCGGCGTCGGCCGCGCGGGCGAAGGTCGACGGGCGGGCCAGCCCGAGCGCCGCGGCGGCGGCACCGGTCCGAACGAGGAAGGCGCGACGGTTCAGCATAGGGGATCCTCTTCCGCGAGGCGGGGGAACAAAAGGAGACGGGGCGGATGTCGGCGACGTCCGCCCCGCATTTTACCGCCTCAAGGTTCGGCCCGTTGTGCCCGTCAACGGCCGAGCCCGGCGTCCCGGCTGCCACCGGGCCGACGGGCTCGGCCGCCGGTCACCGCGGCTTCTCGTTACGCCCGCACGTCCCCATCGTGCCCGCCGCCCCCTTGCCCGGCGGGAGCGTCTTCGGCTTCAGGTCGACCGCGACCCACGACAGCTTCAGCGTGTCGTCGGCCGCCTCGTCCACCCGGAACTTCACGACCGACTTGTCGCCGTCGGCGTTGATCTCCTGCAGGTACACGTGACCCGCCGTCGGCCGGACGGCCTCCGCATACCACTGCGCCGCGTCGGGGGCGGCGTTCGGCGCCGCGGCCAGCGTGGCCTCGCCGAGGTCCGTGACCCGGCTGGTCATCCCGCTGACTGGTTGATGTGGACCAGCCCGCACGTGCTGTAGAGCACGTCCACGTAGTTCTTGTGGACGGCCTTGTCCTGCGACCGGTACCGGAAGCTGTACGCGCTGGTCCCGTAGGGCCCGCCCTGCGGCAGTCGCTTGGACAGGGTGACCTGCTGCGCCGCCGCAGGCCGGGTGGCGGGTGCCGCCGGACGCGTCGCCGGGGCCGCCGCCAAGCTGAAGGGTAATGCCGCGGCGGCGGCCAAGGCCCCGCCGACGACAACGACCGTCCGAACGCCGATTCGCCGCATGATGAGCCCCTCAAGGTTGGAACGGCGCGATGTCCCGCCGGCCATTATGCCGTGAAGACCCCGAGACGCCTAAACCCTTACTTGGGGGGTCTCCCTTGAAGGGTGTGAACAGAGGCAACAGTCTGGATGGACGCGTACCTCGCGGCGTTCGCCGCGGCCGGCTGGTTGCAGTTGGTGATGTTCGGCAAGGCGTGCGGCCACTTCGCCGGGGCTGGCGTGTCGAGCTAGGGGCCCCCAGCTACGCGTCTTGAACGAGCATGTAGTGTTCGCGCCGTGCTCACACGCCGCTCCGCGGCCCGGCGTCATCACGCCGTCCCGGTCCGCGGCTGCTGCTGCGACGACGGCACGTTCCCCTGGATCGTGTCCGTCGGTGCCGGCCCGGCCGGCTGAGGCGTCGCCTGGCCCGGGTACGGGATGCGGCCGTGGTAGATGCCGGCCAGCGTCCGCACGAGCGACCGCTTGATGGCATCAAGTTCCTTGAGCGTCAGGTCGCACTCGTCGAACTGCTTGTCCAGCAGCCGCTTCATCGCCAGGTCGTTCACCAGCCCCTCGATCTGGGCGGCCGTCGGGTCGCTCAGGCTCCGGGTCGCGCTCTCGACTGCGTCGGCGAGCATGATGATCGCGACCTCCTTCGTCCTCGGCCGCGGGCCCTCGTACCGGAACTGGCTCTCGCTGACGGCCGGGGGCTTGGCCCCGGCCCCCTGAGCGGCGCAGAGGGCGGCCTCGATCTGCTCCTGCCGGCGGGAGACCGCCCGGCGGTAGAAGTACTCGACCACCGTCGTGCCGTGGTGCTGCTGGATGATCGGGACGAGGCTCGTCGGCAGGTTGTACTCGCGGGCCAACTCCACCCCGTCCTTCACGTGCCCAACGATGATGTGCAGGCTCAGGTTCGGGTCGAGGTTCAGGTGCCGGTTCTGCCCGCCGGCCTGGTTCTCGACGAAGTAGTCCGGTTTGTTGATCTTCCCGACGTCGTGATAGTAGCTGCCGACCCGGCACAGCAGGCTGTCGGCCCCGACGGCCTCGGCGGCCGACTCGGACAGGTTCGCCACCTGCAAGCTGTGGTTGTACGTGCCCGGGGCCTCGACCTGCAGCCGCCGCAGCAGCGGCTGGCTGGCGTCGGCCAGCTCCAGCAGGGTCATGCTCGTCGTGATGCGGAACGCCCGCTCGACGAACGGCAGGATGCCGAGCACGACGAACCCGACGGCCAGCCCTGCCGCCCCGGCGTAGCAGCAGTTGCGGAACACAAACTGCCCGCTGTCGACGGCCAGCAGCCCGGCGGCGGCCGTGGCGAACATCATCGCAATAGCCGCGGCCCCGCCGACCTCGACCAGCTTGCTGCGGGTGCGGACGTCGTCGAGCAGCAGCCCGGCCGTCAGCACGCCGGCCCCCAGCACCAGCAGGAACGGGGCCGACTGCGCCAGCGCGATCGTCACCAGCACCGCGTGCAGCGTCGCCACCCCGACCGCGAACCGACGGTCGTACGCGATCGCCAAAATCATCGCCACCAGCAGCGTCGGGGCGGTGCCGAACAGGTACACCGGGTAGTTGGCCGCCCCGGCCAGGGCGGCCACCAGCAGCATCGACAGCAGCAGGGCCGCGATGGCCAGCCCGCGGTACGGGTTCTTGGCCGCCCGCGGCTGGAACGCCACGACGTACGCCGCCAGTACGACGGTGACGACGAGGGCGGCGGCGGCCGTGCCGGCGGCCGGCTTCCAACTCGACCCCTTGAGCGTCTCGACGTACCAGCGGTTCTCCTCACGCAGCACCGACACGTCGCCGTCGTCGAGGAAGCCCTTGGCCTTGGAGACGAGGATCTCGTTCGGCTCGACCTGCCGGGCGGCGGCGGCCATGGTGACGGCGTCGGCGGCCCGGTTGCGGGCGGCGACGGTGGCCGGCTCGTCGAGGTGGTGGGTCGGGCGGACACGACCGGCCGCGTACGCCGCCACCCGGGCCTGCAGCGCCAGCGGCAACCCGCTCTGCTCGGCCAGCGGCAGCAGGACGGCGACGAGGTCCCGGCGGTCGGCGTCGACGCCGGCCGCGGCGGGGGGGTTG
>JAQGHJ010000866.1 GCA_028288905.1 Phycisphaerales bacterium
TGGGGCAGATGACGGCGATCTACAGCTCGATGACGGCGAAGGAGCGGAAGAAGCCCGACCTGCTCGACGGCCAGCGGCGGCGGCGGATCGCCAAGGGGGCGGGCGTCGAGCTGAACGAGGTCGGGAACTTCATGAAGCAGTTCGAGAAGACCCGCGACATGATGAAGGCCGTCGGCGGCATGGGCATGGCCGGGAAGATGGGGCTGATGAAGGGCCTGATGAGCGGCAACCTCGGGGCCCTGGGGATGGGCGGCGGCGGCGGGCCGATGATCCCCAAGAAGAAGGGCGGGCACATGGAGAAGAAGGACCGGAACAAGAAGAAGCGGTGAGCGTGGACGGACGGTGAACCTTTCCTCCCGGCCGTTGCCTAAACCGGTGAGGGCCGCCTGCGGGCTGGCTCAGGAGCCGTTCACGGGCGGAGGCGGGTCATGCGAAGGTGCTTGTCTTCCGCGGCCGCGTTGCGTGCTGTCCTCCTGATCGTTCCGCCCTGGTGTCTTGCCGGCTGCGTAGGCGTCACGAAGTACCCGATCTACGACGCCGGGCGGGACACGCTGGCGAATTCTCGGCTCGTCGGCGACTGGTACGTCGATGGGTTCGACTTACGCGTGGGTCCCGCGCAGGGCGGCGGGTACGAGATCGGGCCAATGACATTCGAGCCGTGGCCGCCCGCGACGGAGGCACGAGGCGATCGGTACGATCTCACTCGGATCGGTGACCGCTTTTACATGTTCCCGGCCCCCGGCGGCTCGGGCACGATGCTGTTCGGGGCAGTGCAGGTGAAGGTCGACGGCAACGATCGAGTTCGGGGCTGGTTCCTCAACGTCTTCGAGCTGCACGGCCGGGTCCGGACTGCGTCGGCCGCGGAGGGCGGCGACCGGTACGCACTCCTTCCGTCTGACGAGGAGGAGGGGGCACTGGCGCGAGCGGCGGAAGCGGGGAAGTCGCCCGAGACGCGGCCGACGACTAAGCCTTGGGCAGTCGTATTGGCCGACCCGCCGGAACGGATCCGACGGTACCTCATCGCCCACCAGGACGACCCGAAGCTGTTCGTCGGACCAGTCGTCGCGCGGCGGTGGGTGTCGGGCTATTCGCTCCGACCGCCTGACACCTTCGGCAGCGCGCATTAGGGCCGGCCGTTCGGGACGGTCAGTCGAATGGCGTCGAACGACCCGGCTAAACGGCCGGCACAGCCGGCCCTACGGGCGGTCCCTCCGGACATCCGGCCGCCGCGCCTCTCGCCTCATCCTCCCGCCATGCCCACCATCACCCAGATCACCGTTCAGAAGAAGCGGGCGAACCGCCGGAGCGTGTTCCTCGACGGCGTGTTCGCGTTCGCGTGCAACGTGGCCGTCGTCGCCCGTTTCCGACTGCACGAGGGGCTGACGCTGACGCCCGAGCAGGTGGAGGCGGTGTTGGCCGGCGGGGTGAGGCAGGAGTGCTTCGACGACGCCCTGCGGGCGATCGGGACCCGCATGCACGGCCGGGCCGAGCTGGCCAAGAAGCTCGCCCGCAAGGAGTACGGGGCGGCCGTGATCGCGTCCGTGCTCGACGACCTCGTGCGGCTCAAGTACGTGGACGACGCCCAGTTCGCCGCCGCCCGGGCCCGGTCGGCCGCCCGTGTGAAGCACCACGGCAAGCGGCGGGCGAAGGTGGAGCTGATGCGGACCGGCGTTGACGCCGCGACGGCAGACCAGGCCCTCTCCGACGTCTACGGCACCCACGACAGCCTGGCCGTCGCCCGGGAACTGGCCCGAAAACAAGCCCCGCGGCTGGCCCGGCTCGGCGACCCCCAGGCCGCCCGCCGCCGGCTCGTCGGCATGCTCCAGCGGCGGGGTTTTGACTACGAGCAGATCAAGCCGGTCGTGGACGAGGTGCTGGGCGGCGGGGGAATCGACGAAGCCGATTAAGGCTTCTCCGCGTGCGCCGCGTGGATGCGAAACGCGGCGGCCCGCAGGATGCACGGAACGGGCCGACCCGGCTTACTGGTCCAGGCGCCAGTACGGGGTCGGCTTGCCCTTGAGATTCGCTTGGGTCATTGACCCGGAAGCGTCGCCGATTCCGCCTGGAATGTTCGCGGTCGCGATCGATTCGGCGTGACCATCGAACATCAAAAGGTTCGTCGTTTTCCGGTTGTTGTGCCGCGCGCTGATCCGGTTCGGCGACGCGTGCAGGTTCACCGCCCCGACACCGTCGCAGATGAAGACGGTGTCGGACGGCTTCGTGATGTCCGACATCTTACGGCCGTTGTAATACTTGAACGTGGTGGAGATGTACGGCCTGACCAGCGGGATCCCAACGTCGCTCGTCGTGCTCGACCCGTTCGGAGCATACCAAGACCAAATCGCGACGTTGCCCATGCCTACCGAAAGGACCGCCTCCGGCCCGCAATTCCTGGCGTCGTCCCGGCGATTGACCGCCGTCGCGGCTCCGGCCACTTCCAGCGTCCCGCTCGGGCACCTCAGCACGTTGTCCTGGGTGAGCGGCGTCACTGTGTCCTTGTAGTCCGGATACTGCAATACGCCGGCAAGAACGAGGCACGATGCCCATGACTCGTACCGCGTCGTCCCGGCGGTGTTCGTGATGTCGACGGCGACCATGTAGTTCTTATTCTGCGAATTGTACATCACGTGGGCCATGCCAATCTGCTTGAGATTCGACAGGCACTTGATGACGTTCGCCTGTTCGCGCGCCTTCTGAAGGCTGGGGAGCAGGATCGAGATGAGCAGTGCGATGATACCGATCACGACCAGCAGTTCGACAAGCGTGAAGGCGGCATTCCGAGACGTGCGGCGGCAGGACATGTGCGTGTCTCCGATATGATTCGCGGCCCGATGAACGAAGAGACGTGAAGCTTAGATTAACATACCGCAGGAGGGTCGAATCGCGAACGCCGGATCGTGAAGAATTGCAAATCGAATGTCGTCGTAGCGGGCGACCGTCATGACGAGCCCAGCCTCTCGAAACGGCCATAGGCCTTCCCATCACTACAGCGCCGACCCACGAAGGCATCCGGACTCCCCGCAAATCCAAGCGCATCGGCTCCCACCGGAATCACCCGAAGCCACGGACCGATCCGTCCATGGGTGGGCGGCGGATGGCCGCTCTGCTCGTCACGTAATCGACCGCCCGCCATCCAGCCGCAGGATCTGCCCGGTCACGTACCGCCCGCCGGTGACGAGGTACGCGACGGCCTCCGCCACATCCCCGGGCGTGCCGGCCCGGGCGAGCGGGACGCGCTTGAGGTACTTCACCCGCTCGGCCTCGGGGTAGCCGGCCGGCCATTCGACGACGCCGGGGGCGATGCCGTTTACCGTCACGTCCGGGGCCAGCTCGCGGGCGAGGCCGAGCGTCAGGTTCCAGAGGGCGGCTTTGCTGGCGCAGTAGGCGAGGTACTCGGGCCACGGCCGCTCGGCGAGCAGGTCGACCATGTTGACCACGTGCCCGCCGCCGCCGCCGGCACCGATTTCGCCATCGCCAACCTCACCGCGGCCGGCGGCCCGCAGCCGGGGGGCGAACCGCTGGCACAGCAGCAGCGGGCTTTCGGCGTGGACGGCCCACAGCCTCCTCATCAGGTCCGGCGAAGTGTCGGCCAGCCGGGCCGGGAGCCACG
>JAQGHJ010000872.1 GCA_028288905.1 Phycisphaerales bacterium
GGCGTCGGCCCCGGCCAGCCACCGCCGCCGGCGGGCCGGGACTTGCCCGGCCGCCCGGGCGGCCGCCGCCAGTAGTCCGGAATACGCCGCCACCCACCCGACGGTTCCGATAAACACGCCCGCGCACGTCAGTAAAAGCCCCGCGGCGGGGTCGGCCCCCTCAAGCGGCCGAACCCCGCCGGCTGTCGCCGGCACCACCGTGAACCAGAACGCCAGCGTCATCGGGTTCCAGAGGGTCATCAGGAACCCGGCGAGGTAGGCGGTGCGGACCGGGTGCGGCGGGGACCGGGTCGCCGAAGCGACCCGGCCGCCCGTCGCGCCCGCATCCGGTTGTTCTTCCGCCGGTACAACTGATGCCTCGCCCAGCGGGTCGTGTCGCCACGCCTCTGCCGCCGCCCGCAGGCATTGGACGCCGAGGTACGCCAGCAGGGCGGCCCCGAGTGCCGCGACGGGCAGCACGACGCGCGGGCGGTCGAGCAGGCGGACGAAGCTGAACGTCGACAGCACGGCGTACGCGACGTCGACCGTGACCGCCCCGAGCCCGACGGCCGCTCCGGCCGCCGCCCCGGTCCGCAGCGCCCGGCGGGCGATCTCCACGTTCACCGGCCCGATCGGGACGGCCGCCCCGAGACCCAGCAGCGCGCCGCGGCCGACGACGGCCCACGCGCGGGAACCGGCGGGTGCGTCGGATCCCATCAAACTGCCAAGGGCGGCAGCAACGGTCGATAAGTCAAGCCGGCCGAAATTTTCCATCCGATCTTCCGCCCGAATGCCGACGTAGATAGGTCAAGCCCGACTCCGCGTCGGGTAAAGCCTGACCCGCCCCGGCCACGGATGGCCACCCCGCGGGTCCCGGCAGGCCGGGTTGCCCTTGCCCCCGGTCCGACCCCTCGTTCCGGCGCACACCTTATGGCGTTCAAGCACGAGACCCAACAGGCGGCGACAGACGTTCGACGGCCGGCCACCCCGGCCCCCAAGGCGTACCACCCCGACGCGTACGAGTTCGTCCAAGAAGGCCTGTGCCACACCGTCCGCGAGGTGTACGGCGACGGCCCGGTGTCGGCCGCCCAGCACGTGTCCGGCCAGCAGTTGTGCCACGGCCTGCGTGCGTTCGCCCACGCCCGGTGGGGGCTGCTCGCCGGGGCCGTGCTCGGGCGGTGGAACGTGACGGCGACGCTCGACTTCGGCCGGCTCGTGTTCGCCATGATCGACGCCGGACAATTGCACCGGACACCGCACGACACGTTGGAAGACTTCCGCGACGTGTTCGACTTCCGGGCCGGGTTCGAGCACGGGTACCGGGTCGCCGTCGACGCGTTCGGCTGAGAGCGCGCGGGCAGCCGGGCGGGTTCGTTGAGGGCATGACTCGCCGCCCCCCGGCTTCCCGCAGTCCGACGGTCCGGCCGTATACTCGGCCCCATGCCGAGAACCGACCGCCGCCGCACGCCGCCCGCCGAAAACTACAGCCCGCGCGGCACCGCCGGTGGTCGGCCACCGGCCGCAGCCGCCGACCCGATCTTCCTCCCGCCGCTGAAGCCGAGCCGCCGCCTGTTCGCCGTCGCGGCAGCGTTGGTGCTCCTGTGGCTCGGCGTTCTTCTGACCCTCTACGTCACGACCGTATTCCCCCACCGGCACGACCGCCCGGCCCGCGGCGACGCGACGATGCCGCCGGCCACGCTGCCGGCCGGGTCCGTCGCGCGGTGACGGCCCGCCTAAAACGGGTCCCGGGCTTTGGCGGGGACGGCGTTACGCCTCCGCCGCCCGGGCCAGCCGCAGCTCCCCGCGGTCGGCCGTCGCCCCGCGCCAGTCGGCGGCGTACGCGACGGCGGCCAGGATCAGCTCCCCGGCTGTCGCCCAGATTCGCAGCAGCACCCCGAGGAAGATCAGGAACAACTCCCGCTGCTGCGGGTCCTGCAGCGCCGTCCCGTGGACGGCCCGCGGGATCGCGAACGTCATCGCGGCGATGAACACCGCCTCCCGCACCCCCAGCCCACCCGGGGCCCAGAACGCCAGGAACCCCGCGCACCACGCCAGGCAGTACGCCCCGGCCACCACCCACCACTTCGCCAGCTTGAGGTCCAGCAGCTCCGCCACGACGAGGTAGATCGCCAGCCCCTGCACGAGCAGCCCGAGCACGTTCCACAGCAGCAGCTCGAACAGCGTCTTCCACCGCATCCGACGGGCGATTGCGGGTTTGCCGAGCCGGGCCAGTACCCGGTCGGCCAGCGGGTAGAACACCTTCGGGTGCAGCGCCATCGACAGCACCGGCACGAGGACGACGGCGACGACGATCCAGGTCCGGGCCGCCCCGTGGAAGCTCTTCCACCCGAGGAAGGCCAGCGCCGCCAGCGCGACGATTAAGTTCGCCAGCAGGAACAGGGCGATCTCCATCACCTGGCTGGTCGAGACGACGCTGCCGCGGACGCCGTAGGGCTTGGCCAGGTACACCCGCCCGGCCACCTGCCAAACGGCACCGGGCAGGTACCGGGCGAGCTCGCCGGTCGACCAGATGCGGACGGTCGCCCAGACCGGCAGCTTGTGCCCGAAATTCTTCAGCAGCCGCCGCCACACCAGCGCCCGGAACACGAACAGGAACAGCGCGAACAGGCACGAGGCGGCCAGCACCCGGCCCCAGTTCATGGCCAGCACCCGGTCGCGGACGACGTCCCAGTTCCGGACGATCGGCTTGAGGATCCAGACGAAGATGGCGGCCGTCAGCACGAGCCCGACGGCCGGCTTGA
>JAQGHJ010000910.1 GCA_028288905.1 Phycisphaerales bacterium
AGCGTCGGATGTCGAACGTCGGTCGTGGACGGTGGGCCGTCGGGCGACGAGAAGACGTCGACCGGCGCGGCCGCCGGGCGGTTTCGCCAATCGACAATCCACCCTCCACCCTCCACAATCACCGCACCGGAGGTTCCGTGGCCCGCTGGCTGCTCAAGACCGAGCCCGACACGTACAGCTTCGACGACCTGGAACGGGACAAAAAGACCGTCTGGGACGGCGTGGCCAACGCGCTGGCGCTGAAGCACATCCGTGCCATGGCCAAGGGCGACGAGGTCGTCGTCTACCACACGGGCGACGAGAAGGCGGCCGTCGGCTTGGCGACCGTCGCCTCGGCCCCGTACGCCGACCCGGCCGGTGGGGACGACAAGCTCGCCGTCGTCGACCTGAAGGTCGGCAAACGGCTGGCCGCCCCGGTGACGCTGGCGGCGGTGAAGGCCGACCCGGCATTCGCCGGCTGGGACCTGCTCCGCATTGGCCGGCTGAGCGTCGTGCCGGTGCCCGACGCGATGTGGGACCGGCTGCTCGCCTTGGCCGCGGGCGGCGATGTGGCCGCGCCAGCCAGTACGAGGTCGAAGGCGACGACATCGAGGAGTGCGACGCCGAAGAAGGCGACTTCGAAGGCGAAGCCGAAATAGCCCAGCCCTCCCGGGCGGGGCTATCGGGCGTCGTCGCCCGAACTCAACGAGCCGACCACCGACCGACAACCACCGACGATTCAGGAGGACCCCGCCATGACGCTCGAGAACGACCCGCTGACCGGTGACCCGCAACCCCACAAGGCCGCCGACGACACCGAGCAGGTGTACTACGAAGGGTCCCCGATGCTCCGGGGCGAGATGGCCAAGGGGTGGATCTGGGTGCTGCTCGGGCTGCTTATCATCGCCGGCCCGATCGTGTACTGGGCGATGGCCAACCGCGCGAACGGCAACCCGTTCCCGTGGTGGGTGTTCCTCGTCGCGGCCGTGATCGGCCTCGTCGTGATCTTCATCCCGTGGATCCTGACGAAGACGGTCAGCTACAAGATCACGAACTACCGGATCGACATTGAGCGGGGCCTGGTGTCCCGGACGATCGACACGCTCGAGCTGTGGCACGTCGACGACATCCGACTGAGCCAGGGCATCCTCGAGCGCATCCTCGGCGTCGGCACGCTCACCGTGTTCTCGCACGACAAGTCGACCCCCCAGCTCCCGATGCGCGGCCTGCCGAACCCCAAGAGTTTGTACGAGGCGATCAAGCAGCGCGTGATCGCCGTCAAACGGCAGCGCGGCGTGGTGAAGATGGACGTGGGGTGAGGGCGAGGAGGGACGGGGGAGTGGGGGAGAGTGTCGGGGTGACGGGGTGTCGGAGTAGCGCGGGAGCATTTCCGCCGGCGTGCGTCTCCTAAGCCCCGAAGGGGCGGAAGCACCCTAGCCCGGGGCGCGAGCCCCGGGTCACGAAGATGGCGATAAGCAACGAGCCCCGAAGGGGTGAAAGAGCCCGAACGTCAATCGACGCTCGGGCTCTTTCGCCCCTTCGGGGCTTTGTCCATTTCTTCCGGACATCAACTCCCGGGGCTGGCGCCCCGGGCTATGGTGCTTCCGCCCCATCGGGGCTCAGGAACGTATCGACCGGGCGCGCCGTGATTCCGCCCCGCTGCTCGACCGAATCGAACGCCGCCCGCAACGCCGCCAACCTTTCCACCCACTGTTCGTCCGCCGGGTCCATGTCCGGCTCCCGGACGCTCTGGCCGCCGAACCGGCCGCGGAGTTGCCGCACGTCCTCGGCCGACACCGGGAGCCCGGGCACGAGCCGCCCGATCGCCAGGTGAGCGATGCGGTCGTGGGCGGCGAGTTGCTCTTCCCGACGGCTGAGGCTCACCCCGCCGGCCCGGCGTCGGTACGTCACGAGCGCGTCCGGCAGGTTGGCCGCCCGCGTGACCGTCAGCAGCCGGGTCCACAGCTCGTAGTCCTGGGCGGTGCGGAACGACTCGTCGTACCGCAGGCCGTGGGCGGCCAGCACGCCCCGGCGGATCATGACGGTCGGGTGGGCGAGCGGGTTGCCGAGCAGCAGCCGCCAGCGGATGTCACGGTCGGATTCGAGGGCGGCGGCGTGGTAGAGGAACCCGCCGGCCTCGTCGACGACGGTCCGGCTCGACCCGACGATGCCGACGGCCGGGTTCGCGTCGAGGAACGCGACCTGCGCCGCGAGCCGGTCCCGCCGGGCGACGTCGTCGCCATCCAATCGGCCGACGAACGCGCCGGCCGCCAGCGCCAGCCCGCGGTTGAGCGACGCGGTCAGCCCGAGGTTCCGGTCGTTGCGGACGACCCGCACCCTGTGGTCCCGCGCGGCCGCCGCCGCCAGCACGGCCGGCGTGGCGTCGGCCGACGCGTCGTCAACCACGAGCAGCTCGAAGTCGGAGAAGCACTGCCCGAGCACGCTGTCGACGGCGACCGGCAGGAACCGGGCCTCGTCCCGCACCGCCATCAGGACCGTCACCCGCGGGGCGGCGGCGGCGGCGGCGGCGACGTTCGTCGGCAAAGCGGAGGGGTGCGGCGTGTCTGACGGCATAGATCGTAAAGACGACGGGATCGGGCGGTCCGTGTTGCGTAGGGTCCGCACTGCGGACCGCCCCCGCTCCTCACCCCAAGTGCCCCGCCCCGTCTAGCGGTCGCACCACAGGTCCACCCGAACGTCGAGCACGCACCCTTTTGCCGCTCGGGTGGACCTGCAGTCCGACCGCTAAACGGGGGGAGCACGGTAAGCGAAACGGGATCGGGACGAGGGTCGAGCCGCGCTCCATCCCGCGGCGCGACCTTTACCTCAACCCGGCAAGACACCCCTCCATCCCCTCCAACCACACCCCGAGGCACAGCAGCGCCCACCGCCGCTGCGGGCGGAGCTCGGCTGTGACGGCCGGGTCAACCGCACCGGGCAGCAAGTGGGCGAGCGGCCCGGCCGGGCGGGTGACCCGTTCCCACGCCGCCCGCACGTCCGGCCGCCCCAGCCAGTGGGCGACCGGGGCCCCGAACCCCTGCTTGCCCCGCTCGCGGACCGACTCCGGCCAAAGGTGCCCGGCCGCGTCCCGGAGCAGACCTTTGAGCGCCGGGCGGGCCGGGGTGGCGACGGCCGAGGCGGGCGGGACCGTCACGAGGCGGTGGGCCCGCCCGCTCCCGTTGCCACACACGACCCCGCCGCCGCCGCCGCCATCGCCGCCCCCACAACCGCCGTGGCCTCCCGGCCCCGATGCGACGCTCGCGCCTCCGTCATCCTGAGCGGAGCGAAAGACCTCTCGTCCACCGCGCGGCCGGGCTAGCGGCTCGGGGAACACGGGATGGGTTTGGGTGGCCGCGGCGATCGTCACCGCGGCTGGCCATTCTTTCGCACTCCACGGGCCCGGGAGGGGCCGGCCGAGTTGCGCGGTGGACGAGAGGTCCTTCGCTCCGCACAGGATGAAGGAACGCGCTGCGCGCCCGGCGGGACCGGTCGCGGCACCGCCCGCTCCCGTTCCTGCTCCCGCCCCAGTTCCCGCCGCCCATGCCGCCGTCCCCGCTCCCGCCCCCGCGGCGGGCTCGCCGATCCCGAACCGCACCTCGGCCGGCAGCCCGAGCACGAACTCGGCCAGCTCGGCGTCCAGGAACGGGGCCCGGGTTTCCAGCCCGCACGCCATCGCGGCCCGGTCGACCTTCGCCAGGATGTCGCCGGCCAGGTAGCACCCGACGTCGAACCCCGTGGCCGCGTCGAGCGCCC
>JAQGHJ010000023.1 GCA_028288905.1 Phycisphaerales bacterium
GGATGACATCCGTGGGGGACCTGCGGCGGCGTGCCTGTCACACATCGGCATCATCGGGCTCTTTCACCCCTCTGGGGCTCCGCCACTCACCTCACCGGCCAGCTCGGGATTAGGCCACGGGCCAAGCTGCTACCGCCATTCCAGGTTCTGGAGGGGTGCCCAGTTCACCGGGCGTCCGCCGCCGCCTTCCCCACCCCCGGCCCCAGCACCGGCTTGCCGGGCAGGGCCCCGGTCAGCTTCCCGTCCTTCAGCACCGGCACCCCCTGGACGATCACCGTCGGAATGCCGACCGGGTACTGGTGGGGCTTGTCGAACGTCGCCTTGTCTTCGACCGTGGCCGGGTCGAACAGGGTGAGGTCGGCCACCAGGCCTACGGCCACCCGGCCGCGGTCGGCGAACCGGAACGTGGCGGCCGGCAGGCTCGTCATCTTCCGGACGGCCTCCTCGACCGTGAACAGCTTCCGCTCGCGGGCGTACCGGCCGAGCACCCGGCTGTTCGTCCCGTACCCGCGGGGGTGCGGGACGCCGACGCCGAACTCCCGCAGCCCCGAGTCCGACGCGACGGCCACCAGCGGGCTGGCCATGATGTGTTCGACCCCGCCCTCGTCCATTGAGTGGAACACGCACTGGACGCTGCCGGCCTTGAAGAGGTCGAGGATCGCCCGACACTGCGCCTCCATGTCCGGCTCGGCCCCGGCGGCCGCGGCCGGGCCCGACGCCGGCGGCGACCCCGTGGGGGCGGCGGCGAGTAATTCACCGCCGTTGTTCTTGGCCGCCGCGGCCGCCGCCATCGCCCGGGCGACCTGCGGCACGTTCATCCCGTTGTACTGCGGGTACCCGCGGCTGGACGCGATCGCGACGTACGCGAAGCTCGTCCGGCCAAGCTTCTTCGCGTGGTAGTCGAGCATCCCCGTCAGGGCCTCGGCGTACCCGGCCGGGTCGGCCAGCCGCTTCTGGGCGTTCGCCACGCCGGCTTCCAGGAACGTGTCGGGCAGCAGCGTCGAGATCGTCGTGCTGCTGGCGGTGTAGGGGTACTGGTCGAGCCACACGTCTTGCCCGCCGTCGCGGGCGGCGCGGACCTTGGCGAGCGTCACGTCCGGCCCGCCGAGCTTCTTCGCCGCCTCGGTCGGGAGCTTGAAGTGCGAGATCTCGACCCGCAGCTTCCCCTCCCGCCCGACCCGCAGCGCCTCGTCGATCGCGGCCACCACGCTACTCCCCTCGCTCCGCATGTGCGTCGCGTATAGCCCGCCCGCCTCGCCGGCCACCTTCGCCAGTTCGACGATCTCCTCGGTCGGGCTGAACTGCCCGGGGTTGTAGATCAGCCCCGTCGACAGCCCGACGGCCCCGTCGGCCATCGCCTTGCGGACTAGGCCACGGGCCTTTTCGAGTTGCGCCGGCGTCAGCACGCCCTTTCGGTCGCCCTTGACGGCCCGCAGCACCGTGTTGTGCCCGTACAGGGTGGCGACGTCGAGGCCCGCGCCCTTCGCCCTCATCCGTTCGAAGAACGACCCGACGTCGCTCACGCTGCCGCCGCAGTTGCCGCTGACGATCGTGGTGACGCCGTCGCGGACGAAGTTCTCGCCGGCCGGGAACTTGAGGATGTCGTCGTCGACGTGGGTGTGGACGTCGATGAAACCGGGGGCGACGGCCAGCCCGGCCGCGTCGAGTTCGGCGGCCGCCGAGCCGGCCGGGACATCGCCGACGGCGGCGATCTTCCCGTCCTTGATCGCCACGTCGGCGGCGAACGCCGGCTTGCCCGTGCCGTCGATCACCTTCCCGTGGCGGACGACGAGGTCGTACGCCGGCGCGGCGCTCGCCGAGCGGGCCGCGGCCGGTGCCAGCAAGGCGGCCGTGACCATGTGGACCGAACAAAGCAGCCCGCGCGCCGACCGGCGTGTTCGTCGTGACATGGGCGAGGAGCGTACCGGGTCGGATGGTGCCGTCAAAAGGTTATTACGCGTGCAATACGGTTTCTGGGAGGCGGGCGATCGGTAATTGGTCGGCGGCTGGCTTTCGAGGTGGCCCTTCAGTGACACGGGCTTTCAGCCCGTGCGAGCGGGCTCCGGCGTTGAGCGGACGGCAATCCGGTGGCTTCGGGGCTTCGAACGGGCACGCACGGGCTGGAAGCCCGTGTCACTGAAGGGTGGGTTCCGCTGCTCGCGTAAGGGCGAAGCCAAGAGGTTTGCCCGCTCCGCCTTCGCGATGTTGCGCGGGCCCGTTTGCGGCTGGTATCCTGATCGCCGTGACAGCTACCACCGCTTCCCAAGGCTCCGGTGTCCGCCTCGCCCGTCGCGCATGCGGGGCCGCGTTGGTCGCCGCTCTGTCGGCGGCCGCGTGGGCCGACGGGCCCGCGACCCGGCAGGTCGCCGCCACCTCGGCGGCGACCGCGCCGGCCGAGCGTCGTGTGTCGCCGCCGCGGGTGTACCGGGACCGGGTCGAGCCGAACTGGCTGCCCGGCGGCACGCGGTTCTGGTACCGGAACGATTTGCGGGGCGGGGCGCGAGAGTTCGTGCTCGTCGACGCGGCGGCCGGCACGCGGGCGCCGGCGTTCGACCACGCCAAGGCGGCGGCCGCGTGGGCCGACGGGCCCGCGACCCGGCA
>JAQGHJ010000027.1 GCA_028288905.1 Phycisphaerales bacterium
CACCTACCTGAGCGAGACGCCGCCCCCGAACGACGCGAAGGACCGGGTGTTCCTGGTCCGCGTCTCGGGCAAGAAGCAGTTGGTGGGCGTCGTGGCACCGAAGCAGGCCGACCCGCCGAAGTCGGGCGGGCAAGTGCTGGTCGGCGGCGTCGTCGCCGGCATGGTGGAACCGGAAATGAAGGCCGGCGGGACCGCGCGGGTCATGATCGTGGAGCGGGGCTTCCTGATCTCGCCGAACGTCGATAACGGCTGGTGGAACTCCGACTGAATGTCGGCCGGCTTCGTACACGCCGCCGTCGTCAGGTGCCGGCTACCCGCTTGAGGTACTCGATGCTCTTGCGGGCGATGTGCTCGGCCCCCGGGCGGAAGTCGAACGCCTCGACGCTGAGCCATCCGTCGTACCCGACCTCCCGCAGGGCGGCGATGATCGGCTCGTGCCGCACCTCGCCCATCCCGGGGCCGAGCAGGTTCGGGTCGTTCACCTGCACGTGGGCAATGTGGCCGGCCGTCTCGCGGATGATGTCCGGGATCGGCTTCGCCTCGCTGCTCATCGCCTTGACGTCGAGATTGACCTGAAAGTTCGGGTGGTCGAGCCGCCGGACGAGCCCCATCGTCTGCTCCGCCGTGTTGAGGAAGTCGGTCTCCTGCGGCCCCAGCGGCTCCATCGCGAGCGTCACGCCGCGCTCGGCGGCGGGGCCGAGGCAGGGGGCGAACACCTCGGCCGCGTACCCCATCGCCGCGTCGGTCGTCACCCCGGGCAGCAGGCTTCGCTGCTTCGGCGACCCGACGACCAACACCCGCCCGCCGAGGTCCGCGCAGAGGTGGACGAGCGAGGTGAAGTAGTCGGCCGTCGCCGCCCGGGTTGCGGCGTCGGGGTGGGTGATGTAAAGCCCGGGCGGCTTCACCAGCAGCCAGTGGAGCCCGAGCACCTCGACCCCGCGGTCGGCCGCCTGCCGGCGGAGCTCCGCCCGGCGGGCGGGCGTGACGAGCTCCGCCCGGTCAGCCAGCGTGAACGGCGACACCTCGAGCCCGGTGTACCCGATCGACGCGGCGAACGCGCACACCTGCTCCCACGGCCAGCCCTCGAAGATCTCGTTGCAGATCGCGAACTTCAACGGCCGCCTCCGGATGTGAACGCCCACGAAACGGCGGCCGGACCCGGCCCCGTCCCGCCCGGAACACTATCCGCGGGCCGGGCGAACGCAAGCGGTTGCGGCGCAGCGCTAGAACCGCCCGCCCGCGGCACGGGCCGACCCGCTCCGGCACTGATAAACACAAAGGAGCGGAAGCAAAGGGCCGATCGGGAATAACCGGCGCGGTCGGCGCATCTATGAAATCGGGAACTCAGACGGGACGCCGACATGGACCAAGCGAACGGGATGCGGACCGCGTGCGTGGTGGTGTTGTTGCTCGCGTCGTCCGCGTTCGCGTACACGCTCGGACGGCAGCAGGGCGAGGCGCAGGCGCGGGAAGAGCTCGGGATCGAGATGCCAGCGGTACCGGCGCACAACGGTTCTCACCTGGCCGGCAGCGGAACGGCAGCGGCCGAAGGCGGGGGAGGGGATTCGCCCGTGGCGGAAGGAACGCCCACCAATGCGGCCGGCGGCGAAGCCTCGTACCACTGACCCGCCGGTACTCCGGGCGCGGGAACGTTCGGGCTGCTCGGCGGCCCCCGCTCATTCCACGCGGATCGGATCGGGTCAGCCTTCAGCGGCTGGAAGTCCCTTGTCCGGTAAGGCGTGCCGTCCCGCGGGGCGGGCGGTCAGTCCCCCGACCCGTTGCCGTCCGTCTCGACGCGAACGGTCGCCGACCCGGGATGCGGCTCGGCCGCGGGGCCGTGGCCGGTGGCGATCGGCTGGCGGTAGACGCGGGCCGACTCGCCGCCCGGGCGGGCCCGGACGAGGGTGATCCGCTTGCCGCCGTGCTCGGCCACGTACAGGTGGCCGGTCGTCGGGTCCTGGGCGATGTCCAGGGGGTCGGCGAACCGGGTCAGGCCCTCGATCCCGGTGATCATCTCGCGGACCGTCCCGTCGCGGTTCGGGACGACGACGCACACGTCCTTGCCGCCGGAGTACCGGCACACGAACAGCGCCCCGTCCAGCGCCGCCGTCGGGCCGAACCCGCGGTACTCGATGATGCCGTCGGCCGACAGGTTCCGGCCGAACTCGGCGACCGGCGGTTCCCACTTCGGGTCGGGCTTCGTCCCGACCGGGTACCGGGTAATCTTCACCGCTCCGGCCTCGGCCGCCGGGTTGCCGCCCATCAGCACGTATTGCCCGCGGGAGGGGTTGGGGTGGCCGTGGTACCCGCCCGGCCGAACGAGCAGCAGGTGGTCGGGCACGGTCAGGCGGACGTTGTCCAGGGCCGGGACCCGGCCGTCCGGCGAGGCGGGCGTATTGCCGCCGGCGGCCGACCCGTTCACCGGTGCGAACAGATTGCCGTCGCGGGTCCAGACGAGGTCGTACGCGTTGCGGATGCCCGACGCGTAAACGGTGACCGGCGCGCCGGCGGCGTCGGGGTCGTAGGACCCGCCGCCGTCCGTCGTGCGAGCATCGACCGGTCGGCCGCCCGCCAGCTTGGCCAAATCAACCCGCAGCACGCAGGCGGACAGCCGCCGCTCGGGCCGCATGCCCCACGCCGGATCCGGGGCCCCCATGGCGGTGCAACTGCCCTGGGCGACGTACAACGCGCCGTCCGGCCCGAACGCCATCTGATTCGTCAGGTGGTCGCGGCTGGCCCGCGGCAAGCCCGTGACCACGTCCTCGTACCGGTCCAGGGCCGGGCCGGTCAGCCGGCCGACCTTGCCGGTCCACTCGTCGGCCGTCCCGTGGACGCACTGGCCGTGCGTGACGTACAGGACCGGGGCGGCGGCGGTCGATTCGGGGGCGAAGCACAGGCCGGTGACCAGCCGCGGGCCGCCGTGGGCGGCCCGGACGGCGTTGAGAGTCTCGGTGCCGGCTACCTCGCCGCCGGCGGACAGCGTGTACCGGTAAATCGACCCGTCGTACGTGGCGGCGTAGAGCCGGCCGTCCGGCCCGACGGTGACGCCGGTGAACGCGTGCCCGGCCGTCGCCGGCAGCGGGACCTGCTCGAACGCAACCGGCATCCGCACGGCCGGCTGCCCGCCGCCGGTCGTGAACCCGAGCCGGTACGGCTTAAACGACGCCCCGCCCGTGTCCTTCAGGGCCGGCAGCACCTCGAACCGGTAGTAGGTGTTCGGGTCGAGCGGGTGGTCCGGCTGGAGGACGATCGAGTCCCCGGCGGCCGACGTGTTCACGCGGGCCGGGACGATCGTGTTGTCCCCCCGGCGGACGAGCCGGACGGACCCGAGCGTGACGGTGGTCGGGTCGACGACCTGCCCGTTGTTCGGCAGGGCGACGTCGGCGGCGACGAACGCATCACACGACACGAGGCCGTCTTCGCCACCCGGCCGGGTGACGGTGACGTACGGGTGGTGGCCGGCGGCGAACCGCGGGGCTACGGCCCGGAGCACGCTCGTCCGCAGCCCGGACCCGCGGGCCAAGAAGGCGGTGGGGGCGGCGACGGCCACGGCCAGCCCGACGGCCAAGACCGCTGACCCGAGCCGGCGACGGGCCGGCCGCGGCGACCCGGCC
>JAQGHJ010000034.1 GCA_028288905.1 Phycisphaerales bacterium
GCGGCAGGATCGGGACGATCCGGTCGATCCGGTTGAACAGCTCGGGCCGCAGGAAGTCCCGGACCGCTTCGGTGAAGTGGGCCGCCGCGTCGCCGCCGGCGCCGCCGGCCTCCCGCAGGCCGAACCCGGCCTGCCCGAACCGCTCGGCCCCGAGGTTCGAGGTCATCACGACGACCGCGTTCGTGAAGTCGGCCACCCGGCCGGCCGCGTCCGTCAGCCGGCCCTCGCCGAGCACTTGCAGTAGCAGGTCGAACAGCAGCGGGTGGGCCTTCTCCACCTCGTCGAGCAGGACGACCGCGAACGGCTGCTCCCGCACCTTGGCCGTCAGGAGGCCCTCGGCCGCCGCGCCCCGCCCGGTGGCGGACCCGCCGCCTAGCGTCGCCGCCGCCCCGCCCGGCACGCCGCCGACCAGCCGCTGCACGTCGTACGCGGTGCCGAACTCGCTCATGTCGAACCGCGCCATCCGGTCGGCCGACCCGAAGAAGAACGCGGCCAGGGCCTTGGCCATCTCGGTCTTGCCGACCCCGGTCGGGCCGATGAACAGCAGCGAGGCGACCGGCCGCCGCGGGCGGGCGAGCCCGGCCTTGACGGTCGCGATCAGGTCGGCCAGCAGGTCGACGGCGGCCGGCTGGCCGATCACCCGCCCGGCCAGCGTCGCCCGGGTGGCCGGCAGGTCGAGCGGTAGCGCGTCGTCCAACAGGAACCGCGGCAACCCGGTCTGGCGGGCGAACGCGGCCGTCACGTCGGCCGGGCCGACCTCGTGCCGGCCGGTTGGGAACCCGTCGGGATGGGCCGCGAACGCGTCGCGGACCAAGTTCCCGACGAACCCGAGCGGCCGGGCGGGCAGCGCCGAGTACCCGGCGTACCGCCGGTGCAGCCGCATCGTCAGGTCCAGCCCGGCCGGCGTCAGGTGCAC
Source organism: Phycisphaerales bacterium (assembly GCA_028288905.1). Lineage (GTDB taxonomy): Bacteria > Planctomycetota > Phycisphaerae > Tepidisphaerales > Tepidisphaeraceae > Humisphaera. The sequence continues at coordinate 917 of JAQGHJ010000034.1, forward strand.
GAGCCCGTCCCCCAGGTCCGCCGCCCGGCGGGCGACGATGCGGGCGGCAGCGGCCGGCGTCGGCTCTTCCGCCCGCACGACCGCGAACGCCTCGACGAGGTGCGGGTCCAGCCGCTCGACGAGCGTGAGCTGCTCCGGCGTGCACTCGGCGACGGCCAGCAGGTCCCCGCGGAGCAGGTACGGCTTGAGGAACCCCCCGATCCCCGGGCCGCTCCCGTCCGCCTGCCCGACCTCGACCAATTCGAACAGGTTCCCGAGGTGGACGACGGCCCGGGCGGCGGCGGCCTCGCGGCACAGCTTGACGCACCGCTCCTGCCACATGCCGAACCCGGTCTGCCCGGCCACCAGCCGGGCACCGCTCGTTTGCCAGACCGGGACGCCGGCGAGCCCCAGCTCGTCCCGCCGGCGGACGAGTTCCCGCACGATCGCCGTCTTGCCCACGCCGGCCGGGCCGACGAGCAGCACCGGCCGCGGGGACCGCCCGCCGAGCGCCTCGGCCACTCGGGCGACGAGCGCGTCGACCTCGTACGCCGGCTCCGGGTCGGCCCCCGCGGCCGACAGCACCCGCCCGACCTGCTCGATCAGGGGCACCATGGGCTTATCGGCGGCCGCGTCGGCTTCGGCGTGCCGCCGCTTCGGCGACGCAAGTTCGACGACCACCTCGGTGGCCGACAGCTCGACCCGCTCGACCCGCCGGAGCAGGGCGAGCCGGTACAGCGAGCCGACGGCCGGGCGTGGCCTTCCCGGTCGGCGGCCCTGGTCGTTGTCCTTGGCCGGGACGGCCCCCATCAGCCGGCGGACGGCCGCCCGCAGGTGTTCGGGGGCCCGTGCCTCCAGGTCCGGCAGGGTGCGGGCGATCACCTCGATCCCCACCGCCGGGAAGTACCCGACGACCGACTGGTCCCCGTGCGGCCACCAGACGTAGTCCAGGGCGCAGTCGAGCGGCTCGGTCCAGGCGGCCTGGTGGCGGGGCGGGTCGATCGTCAGGCGGACCGTCCCGGCCCGCGGCCGCTGCCCGAGGGTCCGGCGGTGCCATTCCGCCCCGGCCAGCCGCCCGGCCGCGTCGGCCGCCAGCCCGCGGGCCAGCGCGTGCACCTTGTCCGGTCGGTCGTGGCAGACCTGCACCTCCGGGAACAGCACCGGCTCGGCAAGCAGCAAGCCCCCGGCGAGGTGTTGCGTCACGAGGTGGAGGGTCAGCGGCAGGGCCGGCATGCGGGGAAACGATACTGCGGTTGAGCGAAATGCCAACGGTCGGCGTGCCGAATGGAAGTGCCGATCGGCACGTCCCGTCCGCTCTCCTCAAGATGACGCGCGTCCAGCGCGCGGGCCGGACCGCCTGGACGATCGTTGTCCCTATCACTGCGCTCGCCGGCATCGTGTGCGGAGATCGGCCGGGTGGCGGTGAGCCCAGGCGCGCTGGCACGCGTCCGTGTTCGATAACCTCGTCATCGTTGACGCCTACATCGCCTCCACCCCGCTAATCTCCTCCAGCTGTGGCGACTCCGGGACCCGGGAGCGGCGGGGGGCCAATGGGCCTTGTTAACCGGTTCGGGCGTTGGAAGCAGGAGGAAGAAAAGAGGCAGTGCGCCGGAATCTGCGCCATCTTGCTCGCTACCCGCTGCACTGAGGGATTTTTTTCGTAAAGCGACGACTGACGGACCCGTCGCTGCCGTTCTCAAGCCGGTTGACGTTAGGATCTGCAGGTGGGCACCGCTGAGCGTCAGCGGTGCCCTTTTTTCGCCGGCGGGCGACGTGGCGAATGCCGGCTAGAGCACCTTCCGAAACCGTGTGGCGGGCTGCCCGATTGGGGTGCAGGCATTCCAGCCTGCGCCACAACGAGACATGCCACTACGTGGTTCCGGGAGCAGCTCAAACCGGGCTGCTGCCGCCGTACCCTTTCCCGGTCGCTGCCGCGTGCGGCCGTGGTCGATGGGCGATCCCCAGGAGTGACGTAAGATGGATGTTTTCGCTGCCGAACTGGACGCCCTACAACTCCGGCTCCGCCGGTCCGTCGGGCCGCAGGACCTGCGGTACATCGCCCGGGCCGAGCGGTTCGGGCGGGCGTGTACCGTGGTCGGGTACGCCACGGCTTGGATCCTGTTCAACCCGGTCTCGGTGCTGCTCATCGCGTTCGGGAAGGTGATGCGGTGGGGGATCGCCCACCACGTGCTCCACCGCGCGTTCGACGGGATCGAGGGGGCCCCGCCCCGCTTCCGCAGCAGCCGGTTCGGCAAGGGGTGGCGGCGGTTCGTCGACTGGAACGACTGGATGATCCCGGCCGGATTCCAGCACGAGCACAACGTCCACCACGTGTACACTGGCGGCGGGGAGGACCCGGACCTGGTCGAGGCGAACATGGAGTTCGTCCGGCAAAGCCCGAAGCCGAAGTGGTGCAAGTACCTGATGGTGCTGGCGATCGCGGCGACGTGGCGACTGACCTACTACGCCCCGGGCACGTTCATCCAGCTGCGCCGCCGGCAGAAGGGGCTGCCGCCGACCCGGTACGAGTTCACGAGCCTGTTTTTCTTCCGGGACCTGTTCCTGCCGCTGTCGCGGGAGGGCTGGGCGTTCTGGGCGCGGTGCGTGATCCCGTACGCGCTCACCCACTTCGTCGCCGCGCCGGCCCTGTTCTACGCCTTCGTAGGCCCGTCCGCCGCGGTCACCGTGCTGGCCACCCTGATCGCGGCCGAGGTGCTGGCGAACCTCTACACCTTCGTGCTGATCGCATCGAGCCACACCGGGTCGGACATCCACCGGTTCGACGCCCACAGCAAGGGCCGCCCCGAGTTCTACCGCCACCAGTTCCTCGGGACGGTGAACTACAGCCGGGGGCCGGACCTGCGCGACTTCGTCCAGCTGTGGATCAACTATCAGATCGAGCACCACGTGTTCCCGAACCTGCCGCCGAGCAAGTACGCCGAGTGCTCGCGGGAACTGGAGGCGATCTGCGTGAGGCATGGCGTCCCGTACCGGTCGGAGCCGCTGCGGCGGCGGTGCTGGCGGATGCTCGACGTCGTCGTCGGCGACGCGGACATGCGACGGGACGCCGACCTACGACGTGACCCCAACGTGCGGCCGAACACTGCCGCCGCCGGCGACTTGGTCCGGGAAATGGTGACCGCCGGTCACGTCGTCGCGCGGCCTGCAGTCGGCTGATCGCGGGTGGCCGGCAGCTCCCGAGGTAAGTTTGGTAATCCGAGGATGGGCGGGTGTGGTTGGCCGATCCGCACGGGCCGGAACCATGCTGTGGATTTTCGTGGGCGTGGATCTGAAGCCGGTAAGGTAGGTCCAGGTGCCAGTGAACGCCGCCCGCCGCTGGGCGTTGTTCACCTGCCCGTAACCGAGCGTTACGGTCTTGCGGGCGGCTGCCGGTGAAGCAAAGGGAAGAAGCCGACGCATTTCAATGGGCGTTTTTCGGCGGATACCCAGTTTCACGGGATTCTGATGAAACGATCCGCTCGCGCCCGGTTGTGCGAACGGTACAGTGTGTTTTAGCGGGACCCTCGCACTCGGACGTCCGGTGCCCCGCGGTTCGTCCGTCCCGTTGCCACCCGCTCACCCTCCCATGCTCATCCGCGTCGGCTACGACATCGAGTTCGATCTCCCCGCCCCGGCACCGATGCTGACGGTGTTGAACCTTCACCCGTCCCGGATGCCGACGGTCGTGAAGCCGGAAATCATGCGGGTGTCGCCGGACGTCCCGCTCACGCACTTTTACGACTCGTTCGGGAACTTTTGCGGCCGGCTCCACGCGCCGGCCGGGCGGCTCCGGCTCACGAACGAGGCCGTCGTCACGGACACCGGCCGGCTCGACGAGTACAGCCCCGACGCCGTCCAGCACAAGGTCGAGGACCTGCCGGACGACGCCCTCCAGTTCCTGCTCGCCAGCCGGTACTGCGACGTCGACGTGCTCAGCGACACGGCCTGGAGCCTGTTCGGACACACTCGCGAGGGGTGGAGCCGGGTGGCCGCAATCTGCGACTATGTTCACGACCGGCTCACGTTCTCGTACCCAAATGCCCGCAGCACCCGGACGGCGTCCGACGCGTTCAACGAACGGTCCGGCGTCTGCCGCGACTTCACCCATCTAGCGATTACTTTTTGCCGGGCGATGAACGTGCCCGCCCGGTACGCGACCGGGTACCTCGGCGACCTCGGCGTCCCATACGACCCGAACCCGATGGACTTCAGCGCCTGGTTCGAGGTCTACCTCAGCGGCCGGTGGTGGACGTTCGACGCCCGGCACAACAAGCGGCGAATCGGCCGGGTGCTCATGGCCCGCGGCCGGGACGCCGTCGACTGCGCCTTAACTACGGCGTTCGGAACAGCTTATCTTCGAAAGTTCCACGTCATTTCCGACGAGGTCGAGTCTTACTGAGGAAGGGAATGCCTTGCCGGCACCATGTCCGTAAGGGCAAGCCACCGCTATAGGCGTGCCGAAACGTCTTAACTGTTCCCTTACGGCGTCGAAAGCGGTATAATTGCCGCTCATATGACCAACGAGTCGGAACGCTTGCTGGCGGCGGCGCTGAAGTCGGTCGGGCTCCGGGGGAGCTTCGACCCTGCAGACGTCGGGGCGAAGGCCGGTCTGAATCGGGGCCAAGCCGAGGCGGCGGCGCGGTCGTTGTCGAATGCCGGGGTCTTGGTGCTCGGGTTCGACATGGCCGCCCATTTCAGCCCGGACTACCGCAAGGCGCACACCCCCAAAGAGCCCAAGCTGTCGAAGAAGAAGAGTGACGAGAAGAAGGGCGAGGGCAAAAAGGACTCGTCCAAGAAGAGCGATCCTGAGAAGGTCGCAATGAAGAAGGCCAAGAAGAAGGCCAAGGCCTAAACGGCCGAGTCGTCAGCCTCTCGTTCCTTCGCCAGCTGGCGAACGGGACCTCGTGAGGTACACCGGGTGCGGCGGCAGGATCGATGCGTTCGATCCCGCCGCCGCACCCGTTTTCGTTCCCCGCCGTACCGGCGGGCGCGTCGCCAACGCGTCCCGCACATTTCGCACCCTGACACCGTTGTAGCCGGCGGATATCTCTCCACCAGTCAATTCAAAGGACGGTTAGATGCCGAAGGTTTTGGTGATCGACGACGCCACGGTAATGCGGAACTCCCTGTGCCGGCTGCTCCGGAAAGAGGGGTTCGATACCGTGTCCGTAGGGGACGGGCTGGAGGCGCTCGGGGCGGTCGGGGCGCAGCCGCCCGACGTGATCGTGCTCGACCTGAACATGCCGCACATGAACGGCCTGGAGGTGCTCGAGCGGCTCCGCCGGAACCTGCTCTGGCGGACGGTGCCGGTGCTGGTGTTCAGCGGCCGGGTCGACGCGGCCGCGGCGAAGCGGGCGACCGAGCTCGGGGCAACCGAGGTGCTGCAGAAGGCGACCGTGTCGGCCGCCGACCTGATCGACCGCATCCGCGCGCTCACCAACCCCCCGTCCCTCGAGGCCGCGGTCGCCGCCGTGCCCGCCGCCGGCACCGGTGGCGGCCGACTCTGACGCTTTCGCCCGTGGACGACCACCCCCGCCCGTTCCGCGCCCGCGCCAACGGCCTGACGCTGACCGGCGTCGAGGCCGGGCCTGCGGACGGGCCGCCGGTGCTGCTGTTGCACGGGTTCCCCGAGTTCTCGTTCGGCTGGCGGCACCAGCTCCCCGCCCTCGCCCGGGCGGGGTTCCGGGCGGTCGCGCCGAACCTCCGGGGCTACGACACGTCGGACAAGCCGACCCGCGTCCGCGACTACCGGGTCGAGGAGCTGGCGGCCGACGTCGCCGGCCTCGCCGACCACCTCGGTGGCCGGGCGGCCGTCGTCGGGCACGATTGGGGCGGCATCGTCGCTTGGTTTGCCGCCATGCGTCACCCGGGCCGGGTGAGCCGGCTGGCCGTCCTCAACGCCCCGCACCCGCTCGCCTACCTTCGCGAACTCCGGCGGTCGTCCCAGCTCGTTCGCAGTTGGTATGCCGGGTTCTTTCAAGTCCCGTGGCTGCCGGAACGGCTGATCCGCGCGAACGACTATGCCTTGGCCCGCGGCACGTTCCGCGCCGGCCCGTGCCGCAATGCCGCCCGGCCGGCCGAGGACGTCGAGACGTACGTGCAAGCCCTGGCCCGGCCGGGGGCGCTGACGGCCTCCCTCAACTACTACCGGGCCGCGTTCCGCCGCCGCTCGTCGGACATCCGACGCCTCGTCCGGCCGGTCGAGGTGCCGACGCTGTTGATCTGGGGAGAGCGGGACCGCTATTTGGTCCCCGGATTGGCGGATGAACTGGACGCGTGGGTGCCGCGGCTGCGGGTCGAGCGCCTGCCCGCGGCGACGCACTGGGTTCAGCACGACGAGCCGGAACGGGTGAACGAGCTGCTCGTCGGTTTCCTGAGCAAGCCGACCTAGGGCCGGCTGTGCCGGCCGGTGGACTCACTCCGCCTCCGCCCGCTTGGCAATCCCTGCCGACGCGTGCTTGGCGAGCAGGAGGATCGGCCGCCGGCCCCGCCGCCCGGATTCGACGTCGCCCTCCCGCTCGGGCGGCTTGTGCTTCACCACCCGCCGGCCCCACGGGCACATCTCCAGCAGGGCGCACTCGTGGCACTTCGGGTTTCGCGGCCGGCACCGCTCCTTGGCGTGCCGGAACATCAGCGTGTGCGTCGCGTAGTGCCGGCCCTCGGCGACGAGCGGGGACAGCACCCGCTCGGCCTCGGCGTCGCGGGCCTTGGGGCGGACGAGCCGCAGCCGCCGGGCCACCCGCAAGATGCCGTTGTCCACCGGCAGCACGGCCGCGTCGAACGCGAACAGCAGCGTGACGGCGGCCGTCTTCGGCCCGATGCCGTGGAACGCCGTCAGGTAAGCCGTCGCGTCGGCCGGCGGTTCGTCCGCCAGGAAGTCCAGGCTCAGCCGCCCGCGCTGCCGCTTGACCGTCCGCAGCAGGTCCTGAAGCCGGTGCGCCCGCATCCGGGCGAGCCCGCAGATCGTGATCTCCCGCTGCACGTCGGCCACCTGGGCGTTCATCACCTTCGTCCACGAGCTGAACCGCCGGCGGAGCATGGCGTACCCGCGGCGGGCGTTGGCCATGTTCGTGTTCTGGGCGAGCATCGCCTCGACCAGCACGTCGAGCCCTGGCCCGCGCGACGTCCAGGTCCGTCGGCCGTACATCCGGGTGAGCAGCACGAGCATCCGTCGGACCTTCAACTTCTTCTCCGCGACGCGGGACGCCATGCCGGATCATACGGGTCGCGCCGGGCGTGTGGCGCGACATGCTTCGCCCTCCGTCCCGCGAGGCACGGTCGCTTTAGCGACCACTTACCCGAACCCGTCGACGTTCACGTTTCCGCCGCTCCGTCCGTTCTCTCGGCGGGTTACGCTGCCCGAGGCGCACCCGGGCGGGAGCGCATTCCACCAGGAGGTTGAACATGGCAGAGACGACCAAACACGAGCGGGTCGACGAGCACGCGGGCGAGGACGGGACGATCGGTGCCGGCGGCGGCGGGACGAACGACGTGACGAGCGGCGGGGGAGCCGGGGCCGGCATACCGGATGCCGAGACGGCCCTGACGGTCGGCGACGCCGTCATCGGCGGGGACGTCGCCGCGGACAAGGCCAAACTGTTCCCGGAAGCGTCAGGGGTAAAGGGCGACCGCCCGCCGGGCCACGCGATCCCGCCGCCGAAGGGCGGCTGAAGGGGGTGGCCGTCGGGGAACACGGGTCGTGAAGGGCCCGGGCAGGCTTGGGTCGGGAAACGCGGCGGATCGACTGGAGGGGGACGATCCGGGGCGGGCGACCGGCTACGCCCGCTCGGACGGGCTGTGCTCGGAGGAGCTGCGCCGCGGGCGGCGGCGTTCGGACGACGAAGAGGAACCGTGCGACTCGCCCGGGACGAGAACGCCGACGAGCTCCGGCTGGTCGTCCGGCCGGAACCCGCGGGGTGCCGGCTCGGCCGCCGTCGCCGACTCTTCCTCGCCCTTGGCGCGGGCGGCCCGTTTCGGCCGTAGGGCGAGGATCAGCTCGATCTCCCCATACGGGCGGTCGAGCCGCTGGGCGATCTGGCGGTACCCGAGCCCCTCGTCGGCCAAGCCGTACACGTCGGCGTGCGGCGGCCGCGGCTCCACTCGGGCGACGACCTCCAGCTCGGACGAACCCTGGAACCCGATCCCGGCCTCGTCGCCGGACGGGAGGCCGGACGAACCCGTCGAACCCGGGAGCGCGGCCACCCGACCACTTGCCGCCAGCAGATCGAGCACCGGCGGCCGCCGGTCCGCCGCCCGCCCGGCCTCGGCGGTCGCCGTCCGCAGCGCGGCGAGCTTATCGTCGGCTTCGCGGATCAGCAGGTCGAGCTTCGCCACCCGCGTCTCGAGCTGGGACGACATCGTCCGGATCACCTGCTCGTACTCCACGAGCAGGGCGGTCA
>JAQGHJ010000065.1 GCA_028288905.1 Phycisphaerales bacterium
CCCGGCGCGTCGTCGCAACGTGAGCCAGAACGTGCGGACTCGGAACGTCGTGACCGTCTCGGCTCAACCGGCCCTGATCGAGTCCCTCGAGACCCGCACGCATTTGTCCGTCAGCAAGGACGCCGCCGGGTTCACCGTCGTTACGCCGGGCAGCGGGACCCAGGTGTTCTACGTTAGCCCCAACGGCAGCGACAGCAACAGCGGCACGTCGGCGTCCAGCCCGCTCAAGACGATCGCCAAGGGCGTGAGCAAGCTCCGCGCCGGGGCCGGCGACCAGCTCCTGCTCCAGCGGGGCGCGAGCTTCAGCGGGACGTTCGGGCTGTTCTCCAAGTCCGGGGCCAGTTCGAGTCAGCCGACCGTGCTCGGGGCGTACGGGGCCGGGGCCCGGCCGGTCATCACGTCCGGGTCGGAGCAGGCGTTCTCGATCGGGAACCGGGGCGGGGTGTCGAACGTGATCGTGCAGGGGCTGAAGATGCAGCCCGGGTCCGGGACGGGCAACGTCAACGGCGTCGCGATCATCGGCAAGGCCTCGAACATCACGTTCGAGGACTGCGAGATCACGCGGTACACGAACAACGTCGTGCTCCAGAAGTACTTCGGGGACGTCTCGAACATCACGCTCCGCCGGGACGTGATCACGGACGCGTACAGCCGGGGCGGGAACTCCGAGGGGCTGTTCGCCGAGGGCGTGACCGGGCTGACGCTCGAGGAGAACGTCTTCGATCACAACGGCTGGGGCAACGGCAGGGCGCAGACGACCTTCAACCACGGGGCGTACGTCCGGGCGAGCACGTCCGGGCTCGTCGCCCGCGGGAACGTGTTCTCGAACTCGTCGAGCCACGGGCTGCAGGCCCGGGGCGGCGGGGTCGTGGAGAACAACGTGTTCATCGACAACCCGACCGGGATGTCGTTCGGGCTCGTCAACGGGTCCCCGGTCACGCCGGGCGGGGTGGGCGGGCGGGTGACGAACAACGTGTTCTTCGGCACGAAGAACATCGGCGGCCAGACCCGCGGGACCGCGATCGAGATCGGGAACGTCAAGCGGGGCGGGACGACGGTCAGCGGGAACGTAATTGCCAACGGGGTCTCGACGACGAAGTTGCCGGCCATCCAGCTGACCTGGGGCAGCGGTAACGACAACGCGTCGACCGCCGTCGGGATCAACGACCTGACCCTGTCGAACAACGTCGTCTACAACTGGAGCAGCGCGCTCTGGGTCGTGGCCGGGCAGGCCCCGGGGTCGGGGCAGAGGGCCCTGAACAACCTGAAGGTGACGAACAACCAGTTCCAGAACATCGCCACGGCCGGGGCGATCGTGCCCGGGGCGACGGCCGGCACGTACTCGGGCAACCTCTACACCACGCAGGTGTACAACAAGGCTGCCAAGAACACCGGGGCCACGAACGTCAAGGTGAGCTACGCCGACCCGACCCGCACCCCGGGCAAGGCGGTCGGCGGGACGAACGCCACGTTCGTCAGCCTCGCCCGCCAACAGGGCAAGGCGAACTGGAAGACGAACCTGCTGGCCGCCAGCATCGTGTCCTACGTCAAGGGCGGGTTCACCGCGACGGGGACGACCGCCGTCAAGCGGTAAGCGCCGCACGGAAACCCAACGCACGACAACGAAGAGGCCCGCGGACGAACGTCCGCGGGCCTTCTCCTATGACGGCTTGCTCGCCGAGCAGTGCCGGCCGTTGGGCGGCGTAACGGGTCCGGGGAAACGCGGTCCGCCCCGCCGTCGCGTGAGCGACGACGGGGCGGTGCGGTTCCGGTCGGGAAAGTCCGCGGCCGGGTGGGACGGCCGCGGGTCCGACACATCGTTGAGCGGTCAGTCGGGGTCGGCGGGGCCGCCGGGGTCGGTCGGCCCGTTAGGGTCAGCTCTGGTCAAGATTAGTAGGCCGAGTACAGCTTGCCGGCCCCGTCCTTCAGGGTCGCGTCCGGCACGTTGGCGGTGACGGTCCCGGCGGTCGCGTCGTAGATCCAGCCGATCGTCGCCCCGTCGGCCGTCCCGATGCCGGTCTGCCCCTTCCGGGCCCCGACGGTGACGGGCGGGATCTTCCGCAGGTACGGGCCGTAGATGTTCGTCGCGGTCTTGGCGGCCGTCTTGCCGGTCCCGTCGTCGGCGGTGTACGTGGTCAGCTGGTCGCTGATCTCGGCCGCGGCGGGGAACGTGCTCCCGTGCTCGGTCTGGTACAGGTCGACGGCGTTCCGCAGGATCGCCAGGTTCTGGGCCAGGGCCGAGTCGCCGGCTGCCGCCGCCCCGCGGCTCATCCGCGGCAGGGCGATCGCGGCGATGATCCCGATGATCACGACCACGATCACCAACTCGATCATGCTGAACCCGGACCGCCGCACGCGGCGGCGTTGACCCGTCCCGACCGTTCCGATTTGCTTCTCGCTCGACATGACTGTTGCTCCTTCGCTGGTGCCGACCCGACCCGCCCGGCCCGCCCCCGTGGCGGCCGCCGATCCCTCACCACGTTGCCTGCATCGGTCGATCCCCAGCCCGACTTGAGTCTCGCGAGTCGCGGGACGCGAACGGGGCCGGGCGGCCGTCACGGGGCGACCGACGCGGTCGTCAGCCCGGCAGTCGGCAGCGCGAGGTCGACCGAATCCCCGCCGTTGACGAGCGTCACGCTCCGCTCGTGGACGGCCCGCAGGACGAACCCCCCGACCGACTGCCCGACCCGGACCGTGACGGTCTGCCCCCCTGCCGCGCCGGCCAACACCGCCAGCCCCTGGTCCGGCCGGGGGCCGGTCCGCAGGACCGCGGTCACCCGGTAACCCGCCCGGAAGGCCGCGGCCCGGTCCGACGTCGGGGCCGGCGCGGCGACAGCCGCGTTGACCGGGATGACCGCCGCCGGGGCAACGGGTTCAGGGAACCAGCCGGCGGGCGGGCGGAACCCGTCCGGACACCGTTCCGGGTCCAACCCGCCGTCCGCCGTCGCCCGCGAGAGCTGCCGG
>JAQGHJ010000275.1 GCA_028288905.1 Phycisphaerales bacterium
CCACGATCTCGTCGTGCGGGGATGGAGCGCCGGCCGTCAGCGCGGGCCACAGGTCCCGGCCGTCGATCGGCAGCGGCTGCTCGGCCTTGGCGCCGGCCAGCTTCAGCAGCGTCGGGTACCAGTCGACCATGTGTAGCGGGGCGTCGACGGCCGACCCGGCCTTGATCTTGCCCGGCCACGTCGCGAACGCGCACGTCCGCACCCCGCCCTCGTACAGCGTGCCCTTGCCGGCCCGGAACGGCCCGTTGCTCGTGATCCGCCCCGGCTGCGGGCCGCCGTTGTCCGACGAGAAGACGATCAGCGTGTCCGCCCCGAGCTTCTGGTCCTCGATCGCCTTGACGATCACGCCCACCGCGTCGTCGACGGCCGTCACCATGCCGGCGTACGTCTTACGCCGGTTCTGGAACTGCGGGTACCGGGCCGCGTACTCCGGCGGCACCTGGTACGGGGCGTGGACGCCGTTGAACGGCACGTACAGGAACAGCGGCTTGGCCTTGTCCCGCTCGCGGATCAGCCGGGCCGCCTCCCGGCCGACCAGTTCCGTGCTGTACCCCTCGTCGTGGTTCACCTGGTCGTCCTTGTGCCAGTCGAACCCGCCGTCGCGGACGTGGGTGAAGTAGTCGAGCGCGCCGTTGTAGTGCCCGTACTGGTGGTCGAACCCGCGGCGGGTCGGCAGGTACTCCGGGGCGGCGTGCCCCAGGTGCCACTTGCCGACAACCGCCGTCTCGTACCCCGCCTCCTTCATCGCCTGCGGGAGCGTCCGCTCGGCCAGCGGCAGGCCGTAGTCCGCCCAGGGCCGGACCACGCCGGTCTGAAGCCCCAAACGGAACGGGTACCGCCCGGTCATCAGGGCCCCGCGGGTCGGGGAGCAGACCGGCTGGACGTAGAACTGCTCCAGCCGGGCCCCGGCCGCGGCCAGCTTGTCGAGGTTCGGGGTCTTAATGGCGCTGCCGCGCCACCCGACGTCGTGTGACCCAAGGTCGTCGGCGAGCAGGAACACCACGTTCGGCCGGGCGGGCGCGGGCTCTGCGGCTCGGGCCGTGGCGGCCGGGGCTAGGGCCAGCGAGAGGGCGGCGATCAGCAGGCGTGCGGCGGTCATGCGGTGTGCTTTCGGTTGGTGTCGTGGCCCGGCGGCGGGGCGGGGGCGGCGGCGCGACCGCCGGAGCCAGCTGTCCACGCTACGGCGGGGGCCGGCCCGGTCAACGGGATGGCACGCCGGTGTCCGGCGGGGCGGGCGCGGGTGGCCATCACGACCTCATTTGTCCCCGAGCCACTTGATGCCCATGTCGTTCAGGATGCGGCGGGAGTCCGGCTTTCGGTCGGCCGGGGGGACGAACGTGACCGCGATCGACACCCGGGCGGGGTAGGCGGACGCGAACCGGAACCACAGCAGGTACTCGGCCCCGGGCGTGAGGCTGGCGGCGGGCAGGTCCTGGAGGATCGCCCGGTGCCGCCCGCCGTCGCCCGGCCCGCGGGCGTTGGTCAGGTAGCGGGCCTCGGTCGGCATGCAGAAGTCCCGGAACCCGTCTACCGGACGGTCCTCGACCCGCATGATGTACCAAGACGCGTTGCCGGCCGGGCCGTAGATCCGGGCCCACCGCAGGTCCCGCGGCCCGGCGGCGGGGGCGCGGAACCGGACGCAGTCGAACCCGGCCCCCGTCCGGTTCAGGGTGACGCGGTTCCACTCGGCCCGCCCGGGGCCGTCCGCCACCCGCAGTTCCGGGAACTCTGCCGCCACCGCCCGGACGGCGGCCGCGACGGCCGGTTCGTGCGGCCCGCCGGCCTCCCCGGCCGCCGCCAGCGCGGCCGCCATCCGGTCGCTCGGCGGCGGAATTGCGAATGACCGCGCGATGGGCGCGGCGGTGCCGGCCGGCGGCGGGCGGACCGCGGCGGCCGCGGCGATGCGGAAGCGGTCGTAGCCGGCCAGACCGCCGAACGGGACCGGGTCCCCGCCCCCGCCCAGCAGGGCGGCCTGCGCGGCGGCCACGTCGCAGTGCCCGGTCCGCCACGCCAGCCGCGCGTACGCCGACCGCCCGCTCGCGTCGTCCGGGACGGCAGCCAGGTGGGCCGCGTACGTCGCCCGCACCTCGTCCCACACTCCGGGCCGGTCGTAGTACCGGTCCCCGACCTTCGACTCGCGAGCCAGTCGGGCGTGGGCCCGGGCCGGGGCCGTCGCCACGCCCCCGCGGTGGTTGCCGGACTCGCCGCACCGGCGGGCGAACTCCAGCATCTCGCCCTCCTCACCGTGCCACTCGGTCGACAGGTACTTCAGCTTCCGGTCGACGGCCGTGAGGTTGTCGGCGTCGGCGGCCATCGCCCGGTCGAACCACCGGTCCATCTCCGCCCGGTCGTCGTCGGCGGCGAGCGTCAGGGCGGTGACCATGGCGGCCGGGGCCCGGCCGTCGGCCGGGTCGAGCTGCCAAGCGGCGGAGAACGCGGCCCGGGCGGCGGCCAGGTGCTCGGCCATCGCGGCCTCGCGGTTCGCCGGCTTGGCGGGGGCGACCGGGACTGCGTTCTCGTCGTCGTCGTCCTGCTCTTCGGCGTCGTGCAACCGCCACGCGGCGTCGACGTGGACGTGCCCTGCGAACAGCAGCGGCCCGACCGTCCGCGGGGCCGCCAGAGCGTACGTCGGGGCGAGGCGGTCGATCGCGGCCTGGACGGCCGCCTTCGGCCGCAGGTGCTGGGCGAGGTGGTGTTGGGTGATCACCCGGTTGAGCTGGACGTCCGGCGGGCAGCCCGGGGTCCGCAGGGCGGCCGCGAGCAGGGCGGCGGCGGCGTCGGCCCGGCGGTTGCCCTCCGGGCGGTCGTTCCGGCGGGCGACGGCGGCCCGGGCGGCGGTCTGCTGGGCGAACAGCTTGATGAAGTCCGGGTACCGCCCGCGGGCGA
>JAQGHJ010000276.1 GCA_028288905.1 Phycisphaerales bacterium
ACGCCGCATTCGCCGCCCTGAGCCTCAGCCAGAACGGGTTCGCGGTCAAGCGGGAGCAGTTCGACGTCCTGAACCGGGCGAAGCAGCAGGCCGAGCACCAGGTCGTCGAGACGCGGGCGATGGCCCAGGCGGCGAAGCAGAAGCAGGAGTGGGCGGCCCAGCAGCTGCGGCAGATCGGCCAGCAGCACGAACAGTTCACGATGGACGGCGAGGCGGCCGCCGAACGGCTCGCCGACGCCGAAGCGAATCACGAGGCCGAGACCGCCCGGCTCGGCGAGCTGTCGGCCGAGCTGGCCGAGCGGAAGGGGCAGATCGAGGAGCACCAGGAGGCCCACCGGGACGGCCAGCACCGGCTCAACGCCGCCGCCCGGGACGCCGAGACTCACAAGGCCGCCATCCTCGACCTCATGCGGCGGAGCGCCGCGACGAACAGTCGTCTGGCCGCGATCGAGATCGAGCGGAAGAACATCGCCGCCCAGCAGGGCCGGCTCGGCGAGCGGCAGGCGGTCGTGGCCGGAGAGCTCGAAATGGTTGCGGCCGCACGGGCCGACACCCAGGGGAAACTCGAAGAGGTCCGCGCCCACCTGGCGGACGAGCAGCAACACCTCGAGGCCAAGCGGGACGAGGCCAAGCACCTCGGCAAGCAGATCGCGGCCGTCACCGACAATCTCGGGGCGGCGAAGGAGCACCGGTCCGGGCTGCTGAGCCGCCAGAAGGTACTCAAGGACCTGGAGGCGAAGCGCGAGGGGGTGAGCGAGGGCGTGAAGGCCGTCCTGCGGCAGCGGGGCGAGGGCCAGCCGTTCGCGTTCGTCCGCGGGCTGGTGGCCGACGTGCTGCGGGTCGACGTCGAGCACGCGACGCTGATCGAAGCGGCGTTGGACGGCCGGGACCAGTGGCTCGTCTCTGACGCCCCGGGCACGGCCGGCTCGATGGCCGCGTCGGCCGACGAGCTGGAGGGCCGCGTCAACGTCCTCTGTACCAGCGACGTCCCGCCGCACGCGGTCGCCGGGTACGACTGGAACGCCCACCCCCACCTGATCCGCCTGGCGTGCGACCTCGTCCGGCATGAGCCGGCGGACGCCGCGCTCGCCGATCACCTGCTCGGGCGCACGGTCGCGGTCGACACGCTGGCCGAGGCGGATGAGCTCCGCCGGCTCGCCCCGGCCGGGTGGCGGTTCGTCAGCTACGCCGGCGAGGTCGTCGAGCCGGACGGCACCGTCCGCGCCGGCCCGCTGACGGCCGCTATGGGGCTCATCAGCCGCCGGTCGGAGCTGGAGGCGCTCGACCAACAGCTCGCGGACGTCGCCGCCCGCATCGCGACCCTGGCCGACGAACTCGCTCACACGAACGCCGCCGCCCGCCGGCTGGAGGAGGAGCAGAACGCCCTCCGCGGCGACATCTCCCGCAGCAATTCGACCCGCATCGAGCTGACGAGCAAGCTCCAGCAGCTTGCCGACCGCGCCGCCGCCCTCGGCCGGGAGCTGCCGCTCGTCGAGCAGGAGCTGGCGAACTACGCCGCGCAAGTCGACCGGCTGGCTGCCGACGAGGAAAAGCACCGGCAAACAAAGGACGCAATCGAGGCCGAACAAGCCGAGCGGCAACGGCTGGTAGACGAGCTGACCGACCAGCAAAAGCACTTGGCTGAGGAACTGAAGACGCTGGCCGAGACGCTGACGGCTGCCCGGGTCGAGATCGGGCAGATCCAGCAGCGGCAGCTGTCCGCCCAACAGGCGGCCCAACGGCTGGCCGCCCAGCGGGCCGAGCTGACGCAGCAGGTCGACCGCCTTGCCCGGTCCGTCGCCGGCCTCGCCGGCCAGCGGTCGACGGTCGAAACGGAGCTGGCGGGGGCCAAGGAGTCGGAGGCGGCGCTGGCCGAGGAGCTCGGCTCCCTCACCGCCCAGGCGCACGAGCTAGCCGCCCAGGCCCGGGAGGCCGGCGAGGCGATGCGAACGCACCAGTCCGACGTCGAGAAGTACCGGTCCGCCCACGCGTCGATCGAGCAGTCGATGCACGCGCTGGAGGTCAGCCTCGGCCAGAGCCGGGTGCGCCTGGAGTCGGTCGTCGCCCGGACGAGGGACGAGTTGCAGATCGACTTGCCCGAACGTTACGCCGCCCTCAACGCCCCGCAGCCCGAGGCCGACCCCGAGCCTGCCGTCGCCGAAGCCGACGCGGAACCGGAGCCGGACGACAACCCGACCGGCGCGTACGTGTCCGACTCCGACCTGGCGGCGCGGGATCCGGCCGACGACGAAGCCGTCGCGCCGCCCGGAGAGGATCGGCCGGCCGGCTACCGGCCCGCCGACGTCGATTGGGACGACGTCGCCGCCGAGATCAAGGAGCTGAAGGAGAAGATCGCCCGGCTGGGCAACGTCAACCTCGACGCCATCGGCGAGCAGGACGAGCTGGAACAGCGATCCACCTTCTTCGCCCAACAGATCACCGACTTGACCGACAGCAAGCGGCAGCTCGAGGAGCTGATCGACAAGATCAACGCCGAGAGCGGGCTGCGGTTCGAGCAGACGCTGACGGCCGTCCGCGAACACTTCCAGGGCATGTTCCGCAAGCTGTTCGGCGGCGGCAAGGCCGACATCTTCCTCGAGACCGAGGTCGAGCTGAAGCCGGTCGTGGGCCCGGACGGGGTGATGCAGCCGCCGCAGAAGAAGCGGGTCGACCCGCTGGAGGCCGGCATCGAGATCCTGGCCCACCCGCCGGGCAAGAAGCCGGCCACGATCAACCAGCTCAGCGGCGGGGAGAAGGCGATGACGTG
>JAQGHJ010000097.1 GCA_028288905.1 Phycisphaerales bacterium
TCGTCACCCGCACCACCCCGCTGTCGCACAACGTCAAGGACCTGAGCGGGCCGCTGGACGAGATGAAGGCCGAGGGCGGCGGGGACATCCCCGAGGCGGTTCGGGAGGGGCTGTCGGACGCGGTGAACAAGATGCGGTGGAGCGGGAGCCGGCGGACGGCCAAGCTCGTCGTGCTGGTCGGGGACGCCCCTCCGAAGCCGGGGTCGGAGGCGGAGTGCGTCGCGATCGCCAAGCGGGCGGCGGAGGCCGGCATCAAGGTGTACCCGGTGAAGGTGACGTCGGCGACGAGCCGGAACGACCTGTCGGCGTTCGACGACATCGCGGCGGCCGCCGGGACGCGGGCGGTGGCGGTGACGTTCCCCGCGCTGTCGGACACGCGGTACGTAGGGGCGGACCGGAAGGTAGTGCCGGTCCAGACGATCCCCCGGCCGGAGGCCCAGCTACTGGTGGCCCCGGCGGCCGACGCCGACGAGCCGGGCGACGCGGTCCTGGCGCACGTGCTGGCGGCCGCGATCAACCCGCAGTACGCCGACCGGGTGGCGCCGCTCGCCCGGACGCTGCTGGCCCACGAGGCCCCGAAGGCGGACCCGGAGAAGCGGGTGGGGTTCCCGGCCAACACCCCGCCGCTGCGGCGGATCTCGGTCAAAGCCCAGAAGCCGTGAGCCGGCGGCCAGGCGGTTCCGCGGCCGCCGCCGGGGCCTGGGCTGCGGGGCGGGCCGGGGGCCGGTCGCGGGCGGGGCGCACCCAATCGAGGTACCCGAACCGCCACAGGTACGCGAACCCGACGAACAGGACGCCGAAGAAGAACAGCAGGTCGACCAGGGCGGCCGACCGGAGGGCGACGGCCGTCGTGGCGGCCCGGCCCAGGTCGGCCGCCACCCGGGCGGCGTCGCCGTACGCCACGGCCCACGGGTAGAGCAGCGCGACCTCGACGTCGAACACGAGGTACACGAGGGCGACGATGTAGAACCGCGGGTCGAACTGCACCCGCGCCGGCCCGACGGCCGGCTCCCCGCACTCGTAGGCGGCCAGCTTGTCCGGGTTCGGCAGCCGCGGCCGCACGAGCCGGCCGACCAGCAGGTTGACGAACACGAACCCCGCCCCGAACCCGACGAACAGCGTGATGGACAGCAGGGTCGGCATGGCGGGAGCGGTCCTGGGCGGGTGGCTCCGTACGGGGCGGTACGGCCGCCGATGTGCGTTGCCGCGGCGGGCACCAGTTTGGGGGGGAAGCGGTCCGGGATCAACGTTCCAGAGCCACATTTACCGACAATCTCGTGAGGCCGCTTTCACGCCGGGTTCATGGGCACGGCTTGAAGGGAAACGTAGAATAGGATGGGAGATCCGGATATCAGGCCGATATCCATCCGCGGCGGCCGGACGGGCCGTCGGGGTCTGGCCGGGGCGGAGGCCCGAGGCGCGGACCGAACCCGGGAGAACGCGATGACCCCCGCCCTGCCCGTCTGCTGCAACCCCGAGGCGTTCCGGCTGCTGGCCCGCCAGCTGTCGGCCCTCAACTCGTCCGACGCCCTGCTGGTCGGCCTCGTCGCGATCGCCCGCCACCAGTGTCGGTCCGCCGACCCGGTGGCGGTCGACGGGCAGATCCAGGAGCACGCGAACAAGGTGCGGTCCCGGGTCCGGTCGACCGCCCAGCGGCAGGCCCTGCTCGCCCACCTGCACGACTACCTGTTCGACGAGCTCGGCTTCGCCGGGAACCGGGACGACTACTACAACCCGGTGAACAGCTACCTGCCGTCCGTCCTCGAGACGCGGAAGGGCCTGCCGATCACGCTCAGCGCGGTGTACAAGCTGGTGGCCGAGCGGCTCGGGCTGCGGGTTCAGGGGGTGGGGCTGCCCGGGCACTTCGTCGTCAGCGCCCAGGCGGAGGGCGAGCCGATCCTGGTCGACGCGTTCGCCGGCGGGCGGGTGCTGTCGGCCGACGAGGCGCACGACAAGGTCCGCGAGATCCACGGGCCCGACGCCCCGTGGTCCGAGGACCTGGTCCGCCCGGTCAGCAACCGGCACTGGCTCACCCGGACGCTCCAGAACCTGCTAAACGTGTTCGGCGCCCGCGGCCAGTACACGGACGTGGCGGCCGTCCTGGAGATGGAGATGCTCCTCTGGCCAGACCAGAGCCAACTCCAGCGCGACCTCGGCCTCGTCCTCGCCCGGTGCGGCATGGCCGGCCCGGCGTCCCACTGGCTGGCCACCTACCTCCAGAACAACCCGGACGACCCGCAGCGGGACGATCTGGAGCAGCTGCGGAGCGTGCTGACGGCGTGAGGGGCGTGTTGATCCACCCAAGGGCCGCCCAGAGTTGATACGCGTCACTTGTGATCCTGAGCGGAGCGAAGCATTTCGGCCAGTCGGGTCGGCGAAATACCGGCGCGTCGAGCCCGTGACCCTTTGCTCCGCTCAGGGTGACGATGCGATACGCCGACACTGCTCTCGCCGGCCTCCCGCCCACCCCGCAGTTCCCCGATACCGCACTTCGCCCCGCCCGCCTACGATCCGGGGACATGGCAGCGACCACCTCCCCCCGTAAGCGGCTCATCGTGATCGGAGCCGGGTTCGCCGGCATCAACCTCGTCAAGAAGCTCGACGGGTGCCCGGTCGACATCCTCCTGGTCGACAAGCACAACTACCACCTGTTCCAGCCGCTGCTGTATCAGGTCGCGACGGCCGCCCTGTCGCCGGCAGACATCGCGTTCCCGATCCGCCGCATTTTCCGGGACCAGAAGAACGTCCGGGTCGTGCTCGGGAAGGTCGAGAAGATCGACTTGGCGAAGCGGCAGGTGTCCGGGGCCGAGACGAGCGCGGGGTTCGACTACCTGGCGATCTGCTGCGGGTCAACCCACTCGTACTTCGGGAAGGACGCCGAGTGGAAGGGGATCGCCCCGGGGTTGAAGAACCTCGACGACGCGACCGAGATCCGCCGGCGGGTGCTGCTGGCGTTCGAGGAGGCCGAGCTGGAGCAGGACGAGGCGGCCCGGCGGTCGAAGCTGACGTTCGTCGTCGTCGGCGGCGGCCCGACCGGCGTCGAGATGGCCGGCGCGCTCCGCGAGATCGCCGCCCTCGACATCCAGGAGGACTTCCGCAACATCGACACGACGACGACCCGCGTCATCCTCGTCCAGGGCGGCGACCGCGTCC
>JAQGHJ010000108.1 GCA_028288905.1 Phycisphaerales bacterium
GCGGCAGCGGCAACGGCGCGGCCGGCGGCGGGACGGCGGCCCCCGCCCAGCCGCCGGTCGTGGCCACGCCCCCGCCGAACGACCCGCTCTTCGGATATTTCGACGCCAAGAAGCGGCTCGAGGACACCTACGGCACCCGCGTCGGCTTGAACATCGACCTGCTGAGCCAGTCGGTGATCCTCGGCCCCGGCTCGCCCGAATCGCGGTTCGTCGCCCGGTACGACCTCGGCATCCATCAGAGGCTTTGGGCCGGCGCCGAAGCTGACATGGACGTCCGCGGCGGCTGGGGGGACGGGCCGGACGTCGACTACGGCAACACGGTCAACACCAACCAGTACGCCCGCACCGGGTCGCGGGCGTTCGTCCTGCACCTGTGGCTGCAGCAGAAGCTGCTCGACGACCAGCTCACCCTCCGCGGCGGGAAGATGGACGTCGGCGACTTCATGGACGTCAACCGGTTCGGCTACTACAACTTCGTCGGGTACTCCTTCGCCCACAACTTCGCGATCCCGCTGCCGGGCAACCCGCTGGCGGGCATGTTCACGTACGAGCCGAGCTGGGCGAAGTGGGTGTACGTCAGCGGGGCCGTCGCCAACGCCGCGCAGAGCTCGTACCGGGCCGGGTTCGAGGAACTGGCGGACGGGCCGACCGCCCCGTTCGCCCTCGGCGAGCTGGGGTTCAAGACGAAGTTCGGCGGGCAGGACGGCGTGTACCGGTTCGAGTACTGGTACGACGGCCGGGACCTGCCGGACATCGACGGGCGCGACGCCGGCGTCGACGACGGCCGGTCGGGCGTCGCCATCAGCTTCGACCAGAACCTGACGGAGAAGTTCGGCGTCTTCCTCCGCTGGGGCTACGGGAACCAGCGGGAGTTCACCCCGCAGCAGTACTGGTCGGCCGGCTTCGACTGGTTCGGCCCGATACCGGGCCGGCCCAAGGACGACCTTGCAGTCGGGGTCGTGCAGAACATCTTCTCGGGGCACCGCGACCGGGTCGTCGACGACCCGTCCGGGTCCGAGACGTACGTCGAGGGCTACTACAGCGTCTACCTGACCCAATGGGCGCAAGTCCAGCCGTTCGTGCAGGTGGTGGTCAACCCGGGCGGGACGAACGCCGAGACCGAACTAATCGCCGGCGTACACGTGGCGTTGCGATTTTGACCTTCCGGGGCCCGCACCCTCGGCCGAAAACCCCTACGTAACAATGGGCCTAGGATCGCTTTGTGGCAGTTGACGTCCCCGGGTGAGGGGCGGCGGGCGGCACGGTCGGCGGGCCGCGCCACGTCGGGGTTCGCGGAGAGCAGCCCTCAGGGGCGGATGGGAAATGACCATGAACGTGCTGGCCGACGGCTTGCGGCTCGACCTGGGATTCGTCGATTACGTGGTGCTCGTCGTTTACTTCGCGTTCGTGGTCGGCATCGGCTTCTGGCTGAAGCGGACGGTGAAGACCGGGGAGGACTTCCTGCTGTCCGGCCGGAGCACGGCGGCGTGGGTCGCGGGGCTCGCGTTCCTGTCTGCCAACCTCGGGGCGCAGGAGCTGATCGGCATGGGCGCCAGCGGCGCGAAGTACGGGCTGATGACAGCCCAGTTCTACTGGCTCGGCGCGATCCCGGCGATGGTGTTCGTCGGCGTGTTCATGATCCCGTTCTACTACGGGTCGCGGGCCCGGTCCGTGCCGGAGTACCTCAAGCTCCGGTTCGACGAGAAGACGCGGGCCCTCAACGCCTGCTCGTTCGCGGTGATGACGATCTTCTCGTCCGGCGTATCCATGTACGCGCTCGCGCGCCTGCTTGAGATCCTGCTCGGGTGGAACTTCCACTTCAGCCTCGCCGCGTCGGGGGCGGTCGTGCTGGCGTACACCTTCCTCGGCGGGCTGACGGCGGCGATCTACAACGAGGTCCTGCAGTTCTTCCTGATCGTCCTCGGGTTCCTGCCGCTGGCCCTGCTCGGCCTGCGGGACGTGGGCGGGTGGAACGGGCTGGTGGCCAAGCTGAATGGGGTGGCCGCCAGCGAGGGCTTCTCCGGCGGGGCGTGGACCACGTCCGCCCGGCACCTCACCCACGCGACCGACAACCCGATGGGCGTCGAGTGGTTCAGCATGGTCGCCGGGCTCGGGTTCGTCCTGTCGTTCGGCTACTGGTGCACGGACTTCCTCGTCATCCAGCGGGCGATGTCGGCCAACTCGATGAGCGCGGCACGGCGGGTCCCGCTCATCGCGGCCGTGCCGAAGATGCTGCTGCCGTTCGTGGTGATTTTGCCCGGCATGGTGGCGATCGCCCTGACGCACCACGCCCAGACGAGCGGCACCGGCTTCCGCATCCCGACCGACGCGGCCGGGGCGACCGACTACAACATGGCCGTCCCCGCCCTGCTCGGCCACTACTTCCCCCAGGGGCTGCTCGGCCTGGGCCTGACCGCCCTGATGGCGTCGTTCATGAGCGGCATGGCGGGTAACGTGACGGCGTTCAACACCGTCTGGACGTACGACATCTACCAGAGCTACATCCGGCCCGGGCAGACCGACGCGCACTACCTGAACATGGGCCGGTTCGCCACGGTCTTCGGCATCCTGGCGAGCGCCGCCGCGGCGTACGCGGCGTCGAAGTTCAACAACATCATGGACCTGTTGCAGCTGGTGTTCGCGTTCGTGAACGCCCCGCTGTTCGCGACGTTCCTGCTCGGCATGTTCTGGAAGCGGTCGACCGGGCACGGGGCGTTCTTCGGCCTGCTCGCCGGCACGGCCGCGGCTGCCGTCCACCACGGCGTCACTCTGCCGCTCGGCGCGACGGTCGGCGCCAAGGGCGGGTGGCTGATCGGCCGGGCCGCCCACGCCTATCAGAGCGAGATGGCCCAGAGCTTCTGGACGGCGATCTGGGCGTTCGGTGCCTGCTTCACCGCGACAGTCGTCGTCTCGCTGCTGACCCGCCGGCAGAAGGCGGACGATGAGCTGCGGGGCCTCGTCTACTCGCTGACGCCCAAAGTGGTGGACGAGCACCCAAGGTGGTACGGCCAGCCCGGCTTCCTCGGCGTCGTGATCCTGATCGCGATGGGGTCGTTGATCGCGCTCTTCTGGTAGCGCGGGGGCGACCGACGCAGGCGTGGCGGAGCCGCCTCGGACGGGCGGCCGAGAAGTAGCAACCGTGAAATCGAAACGGTGGAGGAGCAGCCGTGGCCGAACAGACGACGAAGCCGCTCGACATCCGCGTGCCCATGGGCACGATGTTCACCCTGTACGGCGTCATCCTGGCCGGCTACGGGCTGCTGTCCAACGGCAGCCCGGCCTACGCCCGGTCGTTGGGCATCAACGTCAACCTCTGGTGGGGATCGGCGATCCTGCTGTTCGGCGTCGCCCTGCTGGCGTTGTCTTGGCACGCAAACCGCCGCCACGCGCCACATGGGTGACTCTCGGATCCCGCCGGCAAGACGCGGGCTGACGCGGCGGCATCCTGCCTCGGCTGCCTGTGATGCCCACAGGTCGACTCCGATTGATGCGGCCGGGAAGCACAGGGCACCTTCGGCTGCACGCCAGATCAGGAATTGAGATGTAAGTGTGGGTCGTTGAATAAACTAGGCAATGAAGAACCCCGTCCGGCAGGGACGGGGTTCAAACTGGGGTACTAGGATTCGAACCTAGAATAACTGAGTCAGAGTCAGTTGTGTTGCCGTTACACTATACCCCAAACGACGCGGGCCGAACGTCGGAACGACGGCCGCACGTGGACGGACCATCCTAGCGTCTACCTGGCGGCGGTCAAGGGTGTCGGGTGCCCCGTCGAGAGGGCCCCGGCGTCCCGACCGTGGGTCACGCCAGGAGGTCTTTCACCACGTGCCCGTGCACGTCCGTCAGGCGGAAGTCCCGGCCCTGGTAGCGGTAGGTGAGCCGCTCGTGGTCCATGCCGAGGCAGTGCAGGATCGTGGCCTGGAGGTCGTGGACGTGGACCTCGTTCTCGGCCACGTGGAACCCGAGGTCGTCGGTCTTGCCGTACTGCACCCCGGCCTTCACGCCGCCGCCGGCCATCCACATCGTGAACGCGGCCGGGTGGTGGTCGCGGCCGGCGCTGCGGTTCAGGCTCGGGTTGGCCTCGACCATCGGGGTCCGGCCGAACTCCCCGCCCCACACGACCAGCGTCTCGTCGAGTAGCCCGCGGGCCTTGAGGTCCTTCACCAGCGCCGCCGCCCCCTGGTCGGTCTGCTTGCAGCGGCTGCCGTGGTTGCCCTTGACGTCGGAGTGGGCGTCCCACCCCTCGTGGTAGATCGTGACGAACCGCACGCCCCGCTCGACCATCCGCCTAGCCAGCAGGCACGCCCGGGCGAACGACGGCTCGTCGGCCTTGCACCCGTACAGCTCCAGCGTCGCCTTGCTCTCGCTCTTGAGGTCCGTTAGTTCCGGCGCGGACGTCTGGAGGCGGCCGGCCATCTCGTAGCTGGCGATGCGGGTGGCGATCTCCGGGTCGTTGTCCGCCGCCAGCCGGCGGCGGTTGAGCTTCGACACGAGGTCGAGCGTGTCCCGCTGGAGCCGGGGGTCGACGCCGTCGGGGCTGCTGACGTTCAGGATCGGGTCCCCGCCGTTGCGGAAACGGACGCCGGTGTAGACGGTCGGGAGGAACCCGCTGGACCAGTTCGCCGCCCCGCCGCTGATGCCGGTGCCGGTCGACATGACGACGAACGCCGGCAGGTCCTGGGCCTCGGACCCGAGGCCGTACGTCGCCCACGACCCCATGCTCGGGCGGCCGGGTTGGCTGAACCCGGTGTTCATGAAGATCTGGGCGGGCGCGTGGTTGAACTGGTCGGTCTTCATCGACCGGATCACGCAGATGTCGTCGGCGACCGAGGCCAGGTGCGGGATGACCTCCGACACCTCCAGCCCGCTCTGGCCGTGCTTGGCGAACTTGAACTGCGGGCCCATGACGGCCGCGTCCGGGCGGATGAACGCGTACCGCTGCCCGGCGTACACGCTCGGCGGCAGCGGCTTGCCGGCGAGCTTCAGCAGCTCGGGCTTGTAGTCGAACATGTCCAACTGGCTCGGGGCCCCGGCCATGAACAGTTGGATGACGGCCTTCGCCCGGCCCGGGTGGTGGGACAGTTTGGGCGACATCAGCCCCGCGGCGGGCGCGAGCGCGAAGCCGCCGGGGGCCGCCCCGCCGGCCGTCGTCGCCCGGGCGGTGGAGGAGCGGCCGAGCTGGTCGGTCAGCAGGGACGCCAAAGCGATTTTGCCGACGCCGACGCCGCACTCCTTGAAGAAGTGGCGGCGGGTGACGTTCAAGAGGGGGTTGGCGTTGGGGGTCATCTGTTGATCTTTCGACTGTCGCCCGACGGGCGGCGATTTCACCTCTCCCTCCCGGGAGAGGTCATCGCGGCGTCAGCCGCGGCGGGTGAGGGTGAGCGTCGAGTTGGCCCAGAGCGATCTGGCCCGGTGGTCTTGCGGGCACGAGACCACCTCGACGCTCACCCTCACCCCAACCCTCTCCCGGATGGAGTGGGGGCCGGAGGTGACGCGCCGCTGTGCGGCGCGTCCGTACCGCGGCGTCGGCTCAGCCCTTCGCCACCGCCTCGTCCAGGTTCATCACGGCCCGGGCGGCGGCGGTCCAGACGGCCTGCTCGGCCGCCTCCGGCGACGGGCCGGCGTCTTTGGCTTTAGCGTCCTTTACGTCCTTCACCGCCGGCGCGCCGGCCAGCTTGGCAGCGTCCAACTCCTTCGCCGCCACCCGCTGCCGCTGGGCGGCGACGAACGCGACCAGCGCCTCGGCCTCGTCCTTGTCCGGGGCCCGGGTCAGGACCCGGCGGAACACGAACGTCGCCTTGGCCGCGTCGTCGCCTTCCCGGGCGGCGGCCAGCTTGCCAAGGGCCTGGGCGGCCTCGACGAACACTTGGTCGTTCAGCAGCGTCAGGGCCTGCAGCGGCGTGTTGCTCACCTCCCGCCGGGCGACGCACGCCTCGCCGGTCGGGGCGTCGAACGTGTTGTACGCCGCGAACGGGGCCGTTCGCTTGGCGAACGTGTACAGGCTCCGGCGGTACCGGTCCTCGCCGGTGCTGACCGTCCAAGCCAGCTTGCCGTACGCCCCTTCGTTCGTCACGCTCGCCGGCTGGGGCGGGAACACGCTGGGGCCGAACATCTTGGCACTCAGCAGCCCGGCCGCCCGCAACGCCGCGTCGCGGACGATTTCCGCCTCGGCCCGGAACCGCGGGGCCCGGCCGACCAGCAGGTTCTGCGGGTCCTTCGCCAAGCCTTCGGGCGACGCGGCCGACGACTGGCGGTACGTGCTGCTCGTGACGATCAGCTTGTGCAGCCGCTTCATCGACCAGCCCGGCGACCCGTCGGCCGGCGTCACGAACTCGACGGCCAGCCAGTCGAGCAGCTCCGGGTGGGTCGGCAGGTCGCCTTGGTACCCGAAGTCGTCGGTCGTCCGGACGATGCCGCGGCCGAAGAACGCCTGCCACTGGCGGTTCACCGTCACCCGGGCCGTCAGCGGGTTGCCTGGGCTCACCAGCCACTTAGCGAACGCCAGGCGGTCCCGCGGCTGCCCCGCCGGCAGCGGCGGCAGCACCGACGGCACGCCCGGTTCGATCACCTCGGCCGGCTGCAGGAACTCGCCGCGGTTGTACAGGTGCTGCACCCGGGCGTGCTCGGCGTCCCGCTCGGCCATGACGAGGGTGGTCGGGGGCTCGGGGATGCTCTTGACGACCTTGTCGACCTCGGCCCGGGCGGCGGCCAGTTCGGGCGCGGCGTTCAGGAACTGGCGGAACAGCACGCCCTCTTGCTCGGCCGACCGGTCCTCGCCCCGGGTGCGGAGGGCGATGTCCACCGCCGGCGGCTGCGGGTTCGGGTCACTCGCCGCCCGCGGGTCGGTCGTGACCGACACCCGGAAGCGGCCGAGGGCGGCCGCGTAGTACTTCTCGAACGACAGCGCGAGCTTCAGCTCCTTGCCGGTCAGCGGCTTGTCGAGCGCGAACACCGCCACGTGCGGCTTGCCTTGGCCGCCGTTGATCATCCAGCCCGTCTGCAGGTTGTCGTCGATCGCCTTGTCCGCACCCGCCCCGCCGGCGGCGAACGACGCGGCCGCCTTGGCGAACTTGCCGGCCTGCCCGTCGGCCCAGAGGGCGACGTTGCTCAGCGAGAAGTCCCCCGGCGGCCCCTCGTAGAACACCATGCCCGGCCCGCCCTTCGGCAGGCTCGGGTCCGGGATCGCCTCCAGACGGACGGCCGTCACGTTCTTGAAGTCCCCGCGGTACGTCAGCTCGTACGTGTCGCTCTTGGTGATGTCCCCGTTGGCCAGCACCGAGTCGTCCGGCTGGAGCCGGAGCGTCGGGGCGTTGCTCTTCATGTCGGCCGGGCGGACGACCGTCCACTCGACCGCCTTGGGCGCGTTGGCGTCGAGCCACGCCTTGTACTTGTCCTGGATCGCCTGCTTGCGGCGGTCGGCGACCGTGCCGTCGTCCGGCTTGGCCATGCCGAGGTTGAGCCGGAGCCGGCCGATCGTGTGGTTCGTCCCGAACTGCTGGTCGAGCACGACGGTGAACGTGCCGCCCTTGGCAACCGCCACGGGCTTGTCGAACTTGAACGTGGCCGATCGGTCCTTCCGCCCG
>JAQGHJ010000124.1 GCA_028288905.1 Phycisphaerales bacterium
CCCCTCGCCCGCCGTCGCCACCGGGAACCCGCCCGCCCTCGCCCGTCGCCGCCGGACGAAAAGCCCCGCCGCGGCCGGGAGGGCGGCCGCCAGCAGGACGAACGGCATCGGGACGACGAGCAGGCGGCCGCCGGCGGCGTTGGGGGCGTACCGGACGCCCATCGCCCCGCGGCCGGTCCGGTCGAGCTGGCGGCCGTAGCCGGCGGCGTCGTCGGGCGGGTGGCGGGTGCTCGTGGCGCGGAGGCCGGCGGACGGGACCCGGTCCGCCGACGGGCCGACGTACAGGCCCAGCCGGCCGGCGATCGACCCGACGTGCCACGCCCGCGTGGTGCCGGACCCGTCCCGGTACTGCCACTGGACGACGTCCTCGCACCCGTAGGCCCCGCGGGCCCAGAAGGCCGCCGCGAGGGCGGCGACGGCGGCCAGGGCGAGCAGGGCGGCGAGTGCGACGGGGCGGCGGGGCATGGGGCGGGGATGATACCGGCCCGCCCTCACCCCTCCAGGTCGATCCCGACGCTCTCGGCCAGCGCGGCCGCCGCCCGCAGCTCCGCGTCATGCTCGTCGTCGGGGGCGTGGGCGACGTGCTGCTCGCCCGTCCCGACGACGAACGCGTGGTACTCGACCCGCGCCGGGATCGTGCGGAGCAGGGACGAGCCGAGGTAATGGGTGGAGACGCGATAGCCGAGCGATTCGACCTGGGCGAGCAGGGAGCGGGCGGTGGAGTCGGCGGGGGTCGGGCCGGACATTGTTATGCGGGAGTGTGTACTTACCGCAACCCGGTAGGACGGCTACTGCCGCCGGCGGAAGACGAACTTCCCGAAAATGACTGCGGCCCACAGAAGTGCCGCGACGGATGCGAACCCCATCACGAAAATGATGGCGCGCGGGGTGTAGTTAGGCGGATGGTTCTCGTTTTCGATCCAATCCGCGTGGTCTAAGTCCAGGCAAAAGGCCGTCACGAGCAGCCCGAACAGCCCGCCGACACCGCACAGCACGGCGAACGCGATCTGCCAGCCGTTGCCGGGCCGTCGGCGGACCCGCAATGCGGAATCCCCGTCGGCGTAGTCGAGCGTCGGTCGTTCGCTCACGTCCCCTCCGGCTTCGGCCACCCGCCGGCCGGCTTCTTCTTGGCAGGCATGGCGGAAAGTTTATCACGGGCGTCGGTCCGCGGGGTCGCTCGGCCGCGGCGGGAGCACCGGGAACCCCGGCCGCTCCTGGTCGAGGTTCCGGCGGACCTGCCGTCGGCTGTCGATCCGGAAGATGATCGGGGGCAGCACGGGCAGGGCGAGGATGAGGAGGCAGCAGGCGATGTCGGGGGGCGAGGCGGTCACGCTCGTAGCCCGCGGTCGAACGCGATCGCCTTCATCGCGTGCTCGACGATCTCCCGCACGCGGCCGCCGGCCGTCTCGGCGGTGCCGCCGATGATGCCGCCCAGCTCGTTCGTCGACCACGCCGGGTTCGGGTCGTCGCCGGCGTAGACGCACGCCCACCAGGTCTCGAACGTGTAGCCGGGCGCGTCGCGCGTCCCGCGGACCAGGTCCTCCCCCGTGCGCTCGGCCCGGCCGACGAGCCCGTGCCACGGCCCGGTGGTGCAGTCGTCGGCGAGGTCGCCGGTCCAGACGATCGGCGGGACCTGTCGTGTCTCGGCGGGGGTGGTCATGCCGCCACCCTACCCAAGCACCACGAGTGTGGACAAAAGACCGGGTTACTCACCAACCGTACACAATCCAAACGTCCCGCTTGACGCCCTTCCCGTTTTGTTAGTAGTCTGGCCGGGGTCACTCCGGCCCGTCGACCAGGGATCGACGGGCCCCGCGCCCCGCCAAGGATTCGGCACTTCGCGCGCCAAACAACCCGGAGGAATTGGAATGCTCACGATCGAGGAGCTGCGGTCGCTCTGCGCCCGCACCGGCGTCCCACACCACACCAGCCCGCCCGCGATCGTCGCGGCGGAGAACCGCCAGATCTACGCCGCGGTCGCCGTGACCCGGTCGGACCGGCCGGGGTGGACGTACGAGGGCCTCGCCCACCTGGACGCCCACTACCGGGACACGCCGGCGTGGCGGGCGGACCCGTTCGGGCGGCTGGAGCTGTGCGCCGAGGCGGACGCGCTGCGGCGGGCGTTCGACGAGGCGGTCGGGTTCCTGCCGTACGAGGACGACCCGATCGAGCTGCTGGCGGAGGTGGCGGCGTGAGGGAGGGGAACGGGGGGAGGGCGAGCCCCGCACGGGCGTGACGCCCGTGCCATCGATGACGGAGACGCGACATGGACACACCACCCCCCTGCCGGCAGGTGACAATCGAGGAGATGCGGGCCGCGGCGGCGGCCACCGGCCGGCTCGCCCGGGTCCGGCTGTCGCCGGTGCGGTTCGACGGGCCGGACCACTACCGGGTGGCGGCCACGGTGAACTACCGGGCGGCGGACGGCGTCGACGCCTCGGTTACCGAGGAGGCGCTGTCCCGGGAGCTGGAGCTGGCGACGCCGCTGTGGCGGTTCCGGCCGGAGCAGGCGCTGGCCGAGTGCGCGGAGGCGGCGGCGCTGCGGGCGGCGTTCCCGGCCGAGCTGGGGCGGCTGTATACGCGGGACGAGCCGGCGGCCGGGGCGGCCGCGACGGCGTGAGCCGGCGGGGGCAGTTACCACGCCTCGGCGTGCCTCGCCCAAGCGTCGGCGAAGCTACGGTGCCAGCCCTCGGCCTGTCGCTCGTCCACTTTCGCCTTCGGGTACTGCGCCCGCACCTCCGGGACCGGGTCGGCGGCCAGCAGCCGCCACGCCGTGCACAGGACCAGCGGCTCGACCCCGCAGCACGCCCGGGTGTACCGCCCTAACCCCTCCCAGGCACTGAGCGCCCCGACCGCCCGGC
>JAQGHJ010000136.1 GCA_028288905.1 Phycisphaerales bacterium
CCGTCGCGGACGCCGCCACGCCGGAGCGGATCGGCGGCACCGGCCCGACCCGGCTCGACGTGGCGATCGGGCTGCTCACCGGCGACCAGCAGGCCCTCGTCCGCAAGCTGGCCGGCACCCACGCGCTGCGGTTCTACCGGTTCAGCCGCGACGCGACGGCTCTCGGGGCGACCCCACCGCCGGACCCGGCCGCCACGGGCCACGCCGCCGGCTCGCCCGCCGACCCCTCCGCCCCCAAGCCGATCGTCCTCGACCCGGCACTGGTCGATGCGATCAAGACGCTCAAGCCCGAGGGCGGCGCGACACAGGTCGTGGCGTCCCTGCTGACCGTGCTCGGCGACCTCCAGGGCCAGCGGCTGGCCGGCGTCGTGCTCATCTCCGACGGCCGGGAGACGCCGGGGGCGGCCGGGCCGGCGAGCGTCGACAAGGTCAAGGGGTTCGGCGTGAAGGTCGTCGCCGTCCCGATCGGGTCGGAGGCGGCCCCGCGGAACTTGACCGTCACCACGCTCGGCGTGCAGGACAGCGCGTTCAAGGACGACCTCGTGTCGGCCAAGGTCGGCGTCCGGGCGACCGGGTACGACCCCGGCAAGGCCGTCACCGTCCGCCTGAAGGACAAGCGGACCGGCCAGCCCCTGCTGACGGTCGACGGCAAGCCGGCCGAGGCGGTCGCCACGTTCGCCGACGACCGCCCGCAGGAGGTCGAGGTCGTGTTCCAGCCGAAGGAGGTCGGCACGCTCGACGTCGTCGCCGAGGTGGCGGCCGAGGACGGCGAGCTGACCGCCCGGGACAACCTCGCCCAGGAAAGCGTGGCCGTCCTCGACGCCCGGGTGAACGTGCTGTACGTCGACGGGTACCCGCGGTGGGAGTACCGGTACATCAAGAACGAGATGATCCGGGACAAATCGGTCAACATCTCGTGCCTGCTCACGAGCGCCGACCAGAGCTTCTACCAAGAGGCCGATCGCCCCGACCCGGACTACGGTGCCGGCGACCCGCGGACGGGCAGCAAGTTCCCCGGCGCCGTCACCCGGTTCCCGGAGACGGCCGAGGAGCTCGGCAAGTACGACGTCGTGCTGTTCGGCGACGTCGATCCGCGGCAGTTCACCGACCGCCAGCTCCAACTACTAACGACGTTCGTCAGCGCCGAGGCCGGCGGGTTCGGCATGATCGCCGGCCCGCAGCACGCGCCGGCCCACTATCGGAACACGGCGCTGGAGGCGGTGCTGCCGGTGCAGATCGCCGGGGCGACAGCCGGCGAGCTCGACGAGCCGATCCGCGACGGCTGGCGGCCGGTCGTGACCGACGAAGGCCGCCGCGGCGAGGCCGCTACGGTATTTCGATTCTTCCCGGACAAAGACCGGAACGACAAGTACCTGCGCGACGACCTCCAGCCGCTGTTCTGGTTCAGCCGGGGCGTGACGGCCAAGAGCGGCGTCGGGCTGGTGTACGCCGAGCACCCGACCGCCACCGACCCGACCGGTCGTAAGGCCCCGCTGCTCGTCCTGGGGCGGTTCGGGGCCGGGCGGACGCTGTTCAGCGCGATCGACGACTCGTGGCGGTGGCGGTACTACACCGGGGAGAGCGTCTTCGACACCTACTGGGTGCAGCAGATCCGGTATCTGGCCCGCGGCCGGAAGCTGGCCGAGCGGGGCATCAAGTTCGCCGCCGACCGCGAGCGGTACGAGCGGGGGCAGACGGTGAAGCTCACGCTCACCGTGCTCAGCCCGAAGCTGCTGACGGAGCTGCCGCCGCAACTGAAGGTGGACGTCGCCGACGAGGCCGGCAACCTGATCCGCCAAGAAACGCTGCTGCGGCAAGAGTCGCCCGACAACCTGTACACCGCCAGCTACCCGGCGGTCGACGGCTTCGGGGCCTATCGTGTGAAGCTGGCCGCCCTCTCGGACACGGTGGGGGCACAGGAGCGGGCGTACCAAGTGGTGGTCCCCCGATTGGAATTGGAAAAGCCCGAGGTCGACCGGGCCGGCCTGCTCCGGCTGACGAGCGCTGCCAACATCGTCGCCCCGGTCGAGGCACGGGAGAAGCTCCCGGGCCTGCTGCCCAGCGCCGCCAAGACGATCCCGTTGCTGCGGACGATCCCGCTGTGGGACAACCCGCTGACCGTCGGGCCCTGGACGACTCGCCGCGTGCCGCACGCGCTCGCCGTCTTCATGCTGCTGCTGACGGCCGAATGGGTGCTGCGGAAGGCGTTCGGGATGCTGTAACAGGGCCTTCGGCCCGCACCGGATGGTCCTCAGGTCCTCCGCAGCCCCGAAGGGGCGAAAGCACCATAGCCCGGGGCATAGCCCCGGGTTGACCTCAGGGGGAAGGTCGGGAGCCCCGAAGGGGCGAAAGAGCAGGTTGGCCCGAACCGTGCGGGTTGGCTCTTTCGCCCTTTCAGGGCTGAGTGTTCGGTGCGTCGCGATGACCCGGGGCTCGCGCCCCGGGCTATGGTGCTTCCGCCCCTTTGGGGCTGAGATTGGAGCCGCCTTATGCCGCCGACCATGGACTCCGCCAACGCCGGTGCCGGCCTGCTCGACGCCCTGCGGGCCCTGCGCCGGCGGGTGAAGCTGCTCGGCGCCGCCCGGGGGGCAGGCATCGTGCTGGCCGCGGCCGTCGGGCTGGTCGTCGCGGCCGTGCTGCTCGACTACCTGCTCAAGCTCCCGCCGCTGCCCCGCGCGATCGTCAACCTGGCCGCCCTGGCGGCGCTCGGGTACGCGGCCTGGGCGTACGTGGTCCGCCCGGCCGTCGCCCGGCTGTCGCTCAGCGACCTCGCCGGTCGGATCGAGAGCACGTTCCCTCAATTCGACGACACGCTCCGCAGCACCGTCACGTTCACCGAGCGGGACGTGCCGGGCTCGGCCGCCATGAAGCAGCGGACCGTCGAGCGGGCCCGGCAGGTGGCGGCCGACGTGGACCTGTCCCGGGCCGTCGCCCTCCGGCCCGTGTGGGGGTCGACGGCGCTGGGGCTCGGGGCCCTCGTGGCGCTGCTGGCGGTGACGGCGCTCGTCGACCCGGCCCTGCGGCGGATCGCCGCCGACCGGCTGTTCGCCGGGTCGATGGCGTGGCCGAAGCGGGTCGAGATCGAGCTGCTCGACGCCCCGGCTGGCCGGGTCGCCGCCGGCGGCGAGCTGCCGCTGCGGATCAAGCTGACGAAGGGGACCGCACGGACCGCTACCGTTCGCTACCGGTTCGACAACGGCCCGTGGCAGCAGGAGGTGCTGCAGGCGGACGCGGTCGGGGCCGGCACCTTCACGACGAAGCTCAAGACCCAGCTCGACGCCGGCCGCGACCTGTCGAAGCTGCAGATCGTCGTCCAGGCCGGTGACGACGAGCGAGAACTGGCCCCAATCGCCGTGGTCCCGCCGCTGGAGGTGCGGCAGGCGACGGCGACCGTCACGCCGCCGCCGTACAGCAAGCTGCCGCCGGCCGCCGTCAACCTGGCCGAGCGGCCGGCCGTGGCCGCCGCCGGGGCCGAGGTCGAGCTGACCGTCGCGTTCAATAAGGCGCTGGACGCCGCAAAGGGCGTCAAGCTGGAACCAGCCGACGGCCGGGCCGCCCCGAAGGTGGCGTGGTCGTTCCCGCGGAACGGCGTCGTGTCCGGCAAGTTCAGCCTGAGCGACCCGACGTTCAAGCCCGAAGACTCGTTCCGATTCGTCGTCCGGGCGACCGACGCCGACGGTTTCACGAACGGCGGAACTCAGGAGTACCAGGTCACGGTCCACGAGGACGTGAAGCCGACCGTCGTCATCGAGCTGCCCCGTCAGAGCGAGGAGCGAACGCCGAACGCGACCGTCCCGCTCCGGGTGGCGGCCGACGACGATTACGGGTTCGACGCCCTGGACCTCGTCGTCGAGGGCAAGAGCCCGAACCTGGCCGGCCGGCCGGCGTGGGTGATCCCGCTCGTACGGGCGGCCGGGGCCGAGGCGGGCGTGAACTGGCAGTTGACGGCCAACAGCACGGTCGAGCGGAAGCGGTTCGTTGCCGAGTACCTGTGGGACCTCGGCAAGCTGTCCGGCGTGACGCTCAAGCCGGGCGACCGGCTCGAGTTCTTCGCCCGGGCCCGGGACAACTTCGACCTCAACGGCGTCCGGCACGACCCGGTCGACAGCACCCGGCTAACGATCAGCATCATCAGCCACGACCAGTTCGAGGCGTGGGTCGAGATGCAACTGGGGAACGCCCGGCAGGAGATCGGGGCGATCAAGAAGGCGGTCGACGTCACCAAGGCCGGGGCCGAGCAGCAGTCGAAGGAGACCCGCGAGCGGGCGAAGCTCGACGACGCCCAGCGGACGACGATCAACCGGCTGGCCAACCAGCAGGCGACGGCCGCCGCACAGGCCAAGCAGACGAGCCAGAAGCTGACCGACCTCGTCCAGCGGATGGCGGAGAACAAGGCCCCGGAGCAGGGGGCCAAGCAGGCCGCGAGCGAGGTGGCGAAGGAGCTCGACCGGGCCGCCGACGCCCCGATGAAGGACGCGACGAACAAGCTGACCGAGTCGAAGGAGACCAAAGCCGACCCCAAGGGCTCGCCCGACGAGCAGAAGCGGTCGGCCGAGCAAGCGGCCAAGTCGCTGGACGACGCGGCGAAGCAGCAGGACGCGGCGTCGAAGCAGCTCGACGCGGCGATGAACAAGTTGAGCGAGTTCGGCGGGCTCGCCCCGTCGATCCAGAAGATCGAGGCGATCAAGAAGGAGCAGGACGCGGTTGCCAAGGAGTACAAGGAGAAGCTCCGCGAGGCCCTTGGCAAGAAACCCGAGGACATGACCCCGCAGCAGAAGAAGGACCTGAAGGACCTGACCGACCGGCAGGACAACCTGTCGAAGGAGACCGAGAAGGCCCTGAAGGACCTGGAGGCCAAGGCGGACAAGATGCAGAAGTCCGACCCGCAGGCGGCCAAGGCGATGAAGGAGGCCGCCCAGACCGGGCAGCAGCAGGGCGTGCCGCAGAAGCAGTCGAGCCCGAAGGAGCAGACCGGCGCGGCCCAGCAGATGCAGCAGAACCAGCAGGCGAACGCCCAGCAGAAGCACAAGGAGATCGAGCTCGGGCTCGACATGATGCTGGACAAGCTCAAGGCCGCCGAGCAGGCCAAGCTCGAGGAGCTGCAGAAGCAGTTGGCCGAGTTGCAGCAGTTGCTGGAGGCGCTGATCGCCCGTCAGGCCGGGCACAACATCGACAACCTGATGATCCAGGACCCGTCCGGGTCGAAGGTGGCGGCGTTCTCCGAGGCCGACCGCGCCGCGTTATTCGAGCAGGCGAAGCGGGAGGAGCCGGCCAAGCGTGACCCGGCCAAGCCGGCCGAGCCGAAGCCGGAGCTGGCGGCGCTGACGCCGTCGCAGGAGCAGACGCACCGGAACACGGCCGACGTGGCGAAGAAGGCCGAGGCGCTGCCGGACGCGACGCCGGCCGGCAAGATCGCCGCCGCCGCGGCGAACATGGAGCAGGCCGCCGTCCACCTGCGGCAGAAGGACCTGCCGGCCGCCTACAGCCCCAAGCAGGTCGACGCGCTGAAGAACCTCGTCGAGGCGAAGAAGCTGGTCGACGCGGCCAAGAACAAGAACGACGACCAGGAGAAGCAGAAGCAGGAGGAGTCGATCAAGCAGGCGTACGTCGCGCTGCTGGAGCGGCAGACGAAGGTGAACGCCGCGACGGCCGACATCGACAAGAACGGCAAGGACGAGGAGGGCAACCTCAAGCGGTCGGCCGCCCGCGACCTGGCCGCGCTGCCGGGCGAGCAGGGCAAGCTGGCCGAGGAGGCGACGAAGCTCGGCGAGAAGCTCAAGGCGCTGAAGTCGATCGTGTACGTGTGGGCGAACAAGGACATCGTCAACACGATGGGCGAGGTGAAGGAGGACTTGGCCAAGCCGCGGACGGACGCGGTCGTACAGGCCCAGCAGGCCCGGGTGGCCGAGCAGCTGAAGGCGATGATCGACAACCTGGCGAAGAAGCCGCCGGAGAAGAAGGAGTTCGCGGAGCGCAAGGAAGGTGGCGGCGGAGGCGGGCAGGGCAAGCCGCCGCCGAAGATGCCGACCGACGTCGAGCTGCGGCTGCTCCGCGACCTCCAGGGCGCGGTGAACAAGGCGACGACGGTGGTCGACGCCGAGGTGAAGAAGGCCGGCGGCAAGAAGGACGAGCAGAAGCTGCTCGGGCTCGGCGGCCGCCAAGGCGAGCTGCGGAACCTGCTCGACCAGGTGATCAAGGGGGCGAGCGAGGGGAAGGTCGCGCTGGGCCCCGAGCCGAAGGACAAGGAGAAGCTGCCTGAGGAGGCCGGGGCCGACGAGCTCGACGAACAGGAGTTCGTGAAGGACCTCGTCCAGGGCAAGGTGGACGCGGACCAGGTGGAGAAGACGGTGAAGCTGGTCGGCGACCGCATGGGCCGCAGCCGCCAGCGGCTCGCCTTGGACAACGACCCTGGCAAGGTGACGCAGGAGATCCAAAAGCGGATCGTGCTGGACCTGGACAACCTCGTGAAGCTCGCCCAGCAGCAGCAGGGCGGCGGCCAGCCGAAACCCGGCCAGGGCAAGCCCGGCGACCCGCAGGGCCAGCCGAAGCCCGGCGACAAGGGCCAGCAGAACGCCAAGGGCGACCAAGGCAAGCAGCCCGGCCAGCAGCAGCAGCCGGCCGGCCAGGAGGCGGCCCAGGACTCGACCCTGACCCAGGGCGGCGGCAAGACCGAGGACCTGAGCAAGGAGCTCAAGGAGAAGTTCGCCGAGTGGGGCCTGATCACCCAGCGGGACCGCGGGGCGGTGATGGAAGGCAAGGGCGAGGCCGCGGCCGAGAAATACCGCAAGTACGTCGACGACTACTACCGCGAACTGGCCAAGCGGGCGTCGGAGCGATGAGAGCTAGCCACGGATGGACACAGAATAAGAGATGAGAGAGCGAAAGCATCTAGCCCGAACTCATCCCTCCTATCCGTGTTCATCTGTGTTCATTAGTGGCTAATTCAGATTCGGTGAGTTGCACTTCGAAAGGTGGACCGATGACGAAGTCGTTGTTCAGGAACGCGGTCCTCGCGGCGGCCGTCGCCGGGCTCGGCCTCAGTCCCGCGGCAGCCCAGGACGCGGCTCGGCCGGCCAAGCCGGCGGCCGCGGCGCGGAAGCCGGCCGGCATCGCCGACCAGGCGAACAAGGTGACCGGGACCGAGATCAACGACGCCCAGCGGAAGGCAGTCGACAGGGGACTCGCTTGGCTGGCCAAGCGGCAGGGGGCGTCGGACAACTTCGCTCAGGGCGGGTACTCGAACCACGCCGGCATCACGGCGCTCGCCGGCATCGCGTTCATGCAGGCCGGGAACCTGCCGAACCGCGGCCGGTACGGCAAGGAGGTCCAGAACGTGCTGGACTACGTGCTGGCCAACTGCTCGCGGAGCGGGCTGATCACGTCGGACAACTCGTCGAGCCCGATGTACGGGCACGGGTTCGCCACGCTGTTCCTCGGCGAGGTGTACGGCATGACCCCGACCGAGGAGGTGAAGGAGAAGCTGCAGCGGGCGGTCGGGCTGATCCAGAAGACGCAGAACGCCGAGGGCGGGTGGCGGTACCAGCCGGCCCCGTTCGACGCCGACATCTCGGTCACGATCGCCCAGATCATGGCCCTGCGGGCCGCCCGGGACGCCGGGATCAAGGTCGAGAAGGACGTGATCGACAAGGCCGTCGCGTACTGCCGCCGGTGTCAGAACGCCGACGGCGGGTTCAACTACATGGCAAACGGGGTGGGCGGCAGCGCGTTCCCGCGGTCGGCCGCCGGCGTGTCGGCGCTGTACTACGCGGGCATCTTCGAGGGCGACGAGCTGACCCGCGGGCTGAACTACATCAAGCAGTTCACCCCCGGCCGCGGCAGCCGGAACAACGAGGGGCACTACTTCTACGGCCAGTACTACGCCGTCCAAGCAAACTTCCTTGCCGGCGGCGAGTACTGGGCGAACTGGTACCCGGCCGTCCGCAACGAGCTGTGCGCCAGCCAGCAGCAGGACGGGTCGTGGACCGGCGACTTCAGCGAGGACTACGCCACGTCGATGGCCCTGATCGTCCTGCAGATGCCGAACCGGTACCTGCCGGTGTACGCGGGCAAGGGCCCGGGGTCGTGAGGGAGGGGAAGGGCCCAAGGCTGAACGTTGAAACCGAGCGTGTGCCTCCGGAGCCCTGAAGGGGCGGAAGCACCGTAGCCCAGGGTGACCAACCGGCCGCAGGCCGTGAGGGAACCCTGGGTTAGGTGGGGACGAGCGATCCGAGCCCTGAAAGGGCGACAGAGCCGACGGGCTTGGACGGTCGAGGCCCGCCCGGCGCTTTCGCCCCTTCGGGGCTCTGCCGCTTTCTCACCAGCTAACCCAGGGTTCGTCCCGGCCTGCGGCCGGGCCATCACCCTGGGCTATGGTGCTTCCGCCCCTTCGGGGCTCCGGAGGGTTCGCTATGCATCGCCCGGTCGGCGGTACCGGTCCGTACAACGGCGGCTCATCAAGCGGGTGATTGAGCCCTGCCGACCCGCGACCCGCCCGATGGTAGGATGGACCGCATGCCGACCCTCGCCCGTCCCACCGTCCGCCTGGCGGCCGTCCTGATGCTGGCGGCCGGCGCGGCGGCACCCGCCCGCACCACCGCTGCCGCGCCGACCGCCGCAATACCGCGAGCGGCCGACGTCTGGACCCTCACTACGGCCGATCTGAAGACCGAGCCGGTCGCCGTGTCGGCGTTCGATTCGGCTACCGGGTTGAAGGTGTCGGCCGCGGGAGCATCCGCGGCGGCCGCCGAACCGGCCGCCGCCGTGCCGGTCCGCGACGTCCCGGTCGATCGCTTCGTGGAGCTGACCCGGGGCACGCGCCCGGCCGGCGGGCCGGTCCGGGCGACCGGCGGGTTTGATCTGCACTTGGCCAGCGGGGACCGGCTCAACGGCGACCCCGTCGGGATGCGGGGTGAGAGCGTCGTCTGGCGGAACCCCGTCGCCGGCGAGGTCGTCGTCCCGCTCACCCGGCTGGCCGGCCTGACCCGGTCCGGCGGCCGACCGCCGGCCGACCGCCGGAAGGACGACGTGGCGACGCTCACGAACGGCGACGCCGTCCGCGGCACGCTCACCGACCTGACGGCCGGCCAGCTGACGATCAAGACCGACGCCGGCGACGCCCCCGTCCCGTTTGCGTCGCTGGCGACGGTGTCGTTCGCCGCCGTCGCCCCGGCCGGCGGGGGGGCCAAACCCAAGCCGTTGTTCCGGGTCCGGCTGGACGAGGGGTCGACGCTATCGGCGTCGGCCGTCCGGCTCGCCGGCGACGCGGTCGAGGCCACGGTCGGCGGCGAGGTGAAGAGTCTGAAGCTCGCCCGGGTCGTCGGGGTCGAGCAGGTGAACGGCCCGGTCGCGTTCCTGAGCAACCTGCCGCCGTCGGCCAACCAGTACACGCCGTACCTCGGTTCCGACCAGCGGTTCGTCGCGCGGATGAACGCCGACTTCGACGGCGACCCGATCCGGTTTGGCAACCGCACCTACTCCCGGGCGATCGCCACGCACGCCTACGCCAAGCTGAACTGGCCGCTCGACGGCTCCTACGCCGCGTTCCGCACCCGGTACGCGATGGATGAGCGAGCGGGCCAGGGCGGCGGCGGGGACGTGACTGTCCGCGTGCTGCTCGACGACAAGGTCGTCCACGAGCAGGCGAACGTCCGGACCGGCCGGCTGTCGCCGCCGGTGGTCGTCGACCTGGGCAACGCCAAGTCGCTGACGCTGGAGGTCGACTTCGGCCGGCTGATGGACTCGAACGACCGGCTGAACTGGCTGGAGCCGGCGCTGCTGAAGGAGAAGCCGGCGACGGGGCCGGCGGCGAAGTAAGCCGACCGTAGGGCTGCTTGTTGCCGGCCGCCGGGACCGGGGTCGGGATACCTAAGTCAAACTGCCGGCTCATCGGCCGGCAAAGCCGGCGCTACGGCTGAGTTGATCGCGGTGCCCTCGCGCTTCCGGTCGAACCCGGCTGATTCGGCGCATGCAAAGAGGCCGGTGCTCGCCGTGCCACCGGCCCCTCGCATAGCTGCCCGTCCGCTTGCGGCGTCCGGTGACCCGCAGCTCAGGGTCTTTATCGGACGCGGCCGTTCGACTTCCCCACAATTTCGGATTGTAGATTCGGGATGGAGTGTTGATATCGGCCGGCCAGTGCACGGTCGGACCTGCTGGCGTGGCGGCGTCGGCGGATGGCGGCGACGCCTACCCGCCCCCCTCCCGCCCCTCTGCCACCTCCGCTCCGCCTACCGCCTACTGCGTACCGCCTACTCCTCCCGCTATACTTCCGGTCCCATGACCACGCCCGCCGACGCTAGTTCCAAATCCGCCCGCCCGGCCGCCAAGCTCGCGCTGGAGGACGGCACCGTCTTCACCGGCCGGGCGTTCGGCCACCGCGGCACGACCGAGGGGGAGGTCGTGTTCAACACCTCGATGACCGGGTACCAGGAGATCCTGACCGACCCGTCCTACAAGGGCCAGATCGTCACGATGACTTACCCGCTGATCGGGAACTACGGCATCAATCCGCAGGACGTCGAGAGCAAGCGGCCGCACGTGGCCGGGTTCGTCATCAAGGAGCTGTCGCCGGTCGCGTCGAACTACCGGTCGAACAAGACGCTCGACGCGTACCTGGCCGAGAACCGGATCGTCGGCATCGAGGG
This sequence comes from Phycisphaerales bacterium, assembly GCA_028288905.1. Lineage (GTDB taxonomy): Bacteria > Planctomycetota > Phycisphaerae > Tepidisphaerales > Tepidisphaeraceae > Humisphaera. Next base: position 10,641 of record JAQGHJ010000136.1, read on the forward strand.
AATCGATACCCGGGCCCTGACCCGCAAGCTCCGCATCGGCGGGTCGATCCGCGGCGTGCTGTCGACCGAGGTCCTGGACGACGCCGAACTGGTCGCCCGCGCCCGGGCGGGCAAGCAGATGACGGGGGCCGACTGGGTGCAGGCCGTCAAGCCGGCCGCGAACTACGGCTGGGACGAGACGCAGGGCGAGTGGGGCCTGGGCAAGGTCGAGCGGGGCGAGGGGCTGCACGTCGTCGCCCTGGACTGCGGGGCCAAGAGCAACATCCTCCGCCACTTGGCCGAGCGGGGCATCAAGGTGACGGTGCTGCCGCCGGACACGACGGCCGACGAGATCCTGCGGCACAAGCCGGACGGGCTGTTCGTGTCGAACGGCCCCGGCGACCCGGCCGCGCTCGACTACGCGGTCAAGCCGATCAAGGACGTGCTGCCGACGCTGCCGACGTTCGGCATCTGCCTCGGGCACCAGCTGCTCGGGCGGGCGATCGGGGCCGAGACGTACAAGCTGAAGTTCGGGCACCGCGGCGGGAACCAGCCGGTGAAGAACCTCGACACCGGGCGGGTCGAGATCACGAGTCAGAACCACGGGTTCGCCGTCGACCGGGCCGGGCTGGAGGCGAACGGCGGGGTCGTCACCCACGTGAACCTCAACGATGGCACGGTGGAGGGCTTTCGCCACGGCACGCTGCCGGTGTTCAGCGTCCAATACCACCCCGAGGCCAGCCCCGGCCCGCACGACGCGGCGTACCTGTTCGACGCCTTCGTCGAAATGATGAAGACGAAGGTCGCCCCGACCGGCAAGCGGCTGGCCGAGCTGCAGGCGATGCGGGACACGGCGGTGGCGGGCGGGGTGTGAGGCGGAGCACGCTCGTAGGGCCGGCCGTGCCGGCCAAAGGGTTATCAGCCCGATCGGGTCCTCGCCCCGAGCCCGAACGGCCGGCACAGCCGGTCCTACCATGGACTGTCGCGGGCGTCGCCTATTAAACCCTCGTCGCCCACGGGCTTACGCCCCCTCACCCGCACCCCATGAACCCACTCACCCGCGAGCGCGTGGCCTGGCTCGCCGCCACGCTGATGATCGGCACCCTCGCGTTCCAGCTGAACGGCACGCTGGCCCACCGGGACGACGACTACGCGTTCGTCCGGACCCTCGTCGACATCCACCGCCAGGTCGCCCGGAACTACGTCGACGGCGTCGACGAGGACAAGCTCCGCCAGGGCGCGATCGACGGCATGCTCGCCCAACTCGACCCGTACTCGAACTACGTCCCGCCGAGCAAGCAGGAGGAGTTCGACCGGCACCTGGAGGGCACGTTCAAGGGGATCGGCGTCCAGCTCGACCAGGCCGAGAACGGGGACATCCGGGTCATCTCGCCGATCGAGGGGAGCCCCGCCTTCAAGGCCGGCGTGCTGGCAGGGGACATTATCCTGAAGGTGAACGGCGAGGAGCTTAAGGGGCTGAAGGTCGACCAGGTGCAGGACAAGATCAAGAAGGGCCCGCTCGAGGTCCGGATGCGGGTGCGGCACGACGCCGGGGACGAGGTCGACCTGCCGCCGATGACCCGCCAGGAGATCGTGCTGTCCACCGTCAAGGGGTACAAGCGGAACGCCGACGCGAGCTGGAACTGGTTCGTCAGCGGCGGCGAGCCGAACAGCGCGGACCCGAAGATCGGGTACCTGCGGCTCACGCAGTTCACGCCGGACACGTTCGACCGGATGAAGCCCGCCATGGACCAGATGCTGGCGGCCGGGATGAAGGCGTTCGTGCTGGACCTGCGGTTCAACCCCGGCGGCCGGCTCGACCAGGCGGAGAAGGTCGTCGACCTGTTCGTCGAGGAGGGCGTGATCGTCGTGACGAAGGGCCGCAACCGCCCGCAGCAGGTGGCCAAGGCGGAGCGGGAGGGGACGCTGCCGGACTTCCCGATGATCGTGCTGGTGAACGAGCACTCGGCCAGCGCGAGCGAGGTGGTGGCCGGCAGCCTGCAGGACAACAAGCGGGCCCTCGTGCTCGGCGAGCGGTCGTACGGCAAGGGGAGCGTGCAGGAGGTGATGGGGCTGGACAACCGCGAGGGGGAGCTGAAGCTGACGGTCGCGTACTACTACCTGCCGAGCGGGCGGCTGGTGCACAAGAAGCCGGGGGCGACCGACTGGGGCGTCGAGCCGCAGATCAAGATCCCGATGACGATGGATCAGGAGCGGCGGCTGGTGATCGCCCAGGCCGACGCCGAGATCATCGGCCGCCCGCCGGCCCGGCTGGCGACGACGCTGCCGGCCGGGGCGACGCG
>JAQGHJ010000138.1 GCA_028288905.1 Phycisphaerales bacterium
GACGTGCCGGCCGCTGCCTCCACCCGCCGTCCGCACCCGCCCCCGGCAGCTGGTGGGGTGTTGCGGCTGACGATCAAGGAGTTGGGCAACTTCGAATACAACCCCGCGGCCGACGACGGCAAAGCACCGCCAGGCGACGTGCCGGCGGACGTCGCCCGGTTAGACGGGGCGACCGTGCTGCTACGCGGGTACATGGTCGCGACCGAGCAGGCGGACCGGCCGCGGCGGTTCGCCCTCGTGCCGTCTCTGTTCGACTGCTGCTACGGCCGGCCGCCGGCCGTCCAGCACCGGGTCGCCGTCGAGTGCGCGCCGGGGTTCGAGGCGGACCTGACGGCCAAGCCGGTCGTCGTGCGCGGCACCCTCCGCGTCCGGGAGGAGCGGCAGGACGGGTACGTCGTCAGCCTGTTCACGGTCGTCGCGGCGCAGGTGAGCCCGTCCGGGCGGTGAACGTCGGCACCGTACTCGCGCGGCCCGGCTTCGACTCGGGCCGGCCGGCCACCCGGTCCGGGTCCCTGGCGGGCACCGCCGCCGGATGAGCCGGGGAAGTGGCGAAGGGGCGGCGAACGGCCACCGTCGACGCGCGTATAAGGGAGGCGGCCCCGCTGCGAGCAGGCCGCACCCCGGCGTCCCGTCCCCCCCGGCCCCGGCGGGCGATGCCACTGAAAGTCGCGCGGGCTTCTTGACGGCGGCCGTGCCACTGCGATCCGGCCGTGCCGGCCCCTACCGTCAACTCCCACCTTCGAAGGAAACGATGAAGACCCCATTCTTGTCGGCATACGGCGCGATGTTACTAGCCTTGGCGTCCGCGCCGGCCCCGGCGGCCGACGCGAGCCGTTCGCCCGCACACGCCACCCGGTCCGTTTCGGATCGCCAGTCGGAGGCGACGGTCGGGCCGGAGTACGCGGACGCGCCGGAGTTGAAGGTCGCCGACGGCGTCCCGCGGGGCGACGTCCACGAGTTCACGATGGACTCCGAGGACAGCAAGATCTACCCCGGCATTGCCAAGGGGAAGAGCGGCGTGGTCCCGTACAAGCGCAAGGTGTGGGTGTACGTGCCGAAGCAGCTGCCAGCAGGCAAGCCCGCCCCGTTCATCCTCGTCCAGGACGGCGGCGGCTACGTGAAGACGCTCGCCGCGGCGCTGGACACGATGATCCAGGCCCGGCGGCTGCCCCCGATGGTCGCGGTGTTCGCCAACTCCGGCGGCGGCGACTCCAAGGGCAGCGAGCGGGGGCTGGAGTACGACACCGTCTCCGGGAAGTACGCGGAATTCGTCGAGTCGGAGCTGTTGCCCCGGGCGGCCAAGGAGGCTGGCGTCACGTTCACCAAGTACCCCGAGGGCCGGGCGACGATGGGCGGCAGCTCGGGCGGGGCGGCCGCGTTCACGATGGCGTGGTTCCGGCCGGACCTCTACCGCCGGGTGCTGACGTACTCCGGCACCTACGTGGACCAGCAGTCGCCGCGCAACCCCGAGTCGCCGCACGGGGCCTGGGAGTACCACGAGCACCTGATCCCCAAGTCGCCGGCCAAGCCGCTGCGGGTGTGGCTCGAGGTGAGCGAGAAGGACAACGGCTGGGACAAGGACGAGGCGTCGCTCCACAACTGGGTGATGGCCAACGAGCGGATGGCGGCCGCCCTGAAGGCCAAGGGGTACGCGTACCGGTACGTGTTCGCAAAGGCCGCCAAGCACACCGACGGCCGCGTGACCAAGCAGACGCTCCCGGACGCTCTGGCGTGGCTGTGGCAGGGGTACGAGGCGCAGTGAGGGGGTCGCGGTCCGGCAAGCCGGGTCCTGCGGCCGCTCCCGTCCCGTTCTGAACGAGCTTTCTAATCGGCTCCCATACACGACCGACTCCGATACACGGCCTGCCCTTCTGCGCCCGCCCTTCCGCCAGATCGCTGTTTCGTTCATCCCGCAGCTCGGCTCAGGGACCCCGCCCGTCACTTCCCGCCGCGCACGCGGTATACTGAGGCGACCCGCACCGGGCCGGACGACGCGACGACGGCGTCGTCTATGGGAGGGCGATTCGATGCCTTGTCCGCCACACCGTGCTGCCGCCCTTTTGACCGCCGCGGCCTTTGCCGCCACGGCGCTCCCGTGCGCCGCCGGGGCACCCGCTCCGAGCGAGCCGGCGCCAGGCCCGGACACCCGCCCGGCCGGCGTCCGGGCGCCGGCCACTCAGCCCGCGGCAGCGGAACTCCTCCCGACCGCCGGTGACCTACAGGGGCTGTTCGACCGGGGCGATTATCCCACCCTGCTGAGGCAACTGCCGAAGGTGCTCCTGCTCCGTGGGCGGGCCGCGACGGCGTACGACCGTTACGCGCTGCTGCTCCTGAAGGCGGAAACCCACCTGAGGATGAAGACGTTCGGTCCGGCCGCGGCGGCGTTTCGGGACGCGGCCGTGGCGGCGGACGACCCGGCGAAGGCCGCCTATGCCGCGGCGGTCGAACTGTTGCTCAAGCGGTCCCCGAATGCGACATACCAGCCCGGCCCGACCAAAAAGGTCAAGCCGGCAACCATCGACGTGACGGACCCCGACGCCCGCAAGGCCGCCCTCGCGGCCTTGCTCGTCGATGAACTGACGGCGGCCGCCCCGGGCATCGAGGCCGCGATGCTAGGCGGCACGCCGGCCGAACTCGTTGAGGCGGTGCGGGTGCTGGGGAGACTCGACGTGCTGGACCGAGCGGCCGAGGTCGGCGACGAGGCTAAGCGGTCGGTCGCCGACTTGCGAAGCCGCGGGGCCGCGCACGTGGCCAGGCGGCTTGAGCAACTGAAGGCACGGCACGACGAGGCGAGGGACTCCGCCACCGGCCGGGTCCGGTCACCGGCCCCTGTCGCTGGACCGAACGCCGCAGGGCTGAGCGGCGCGAAGCGGTTCGGCGGCATGGGGCGGGGGGCGGAGCCCCGGGTCGCTCGGCGGGGGCTGTCCGCCGAGGACGTTCGGGACTTGAAGGAGATCGTCTCCGTGTGCGAGCAACTGGCACCGCCCAACCGCCGGCTGACCGACCCGGCCGCCGCCGGCGCAGCGCCCGAGCTGCGTGCGTTATCCGACACCGCTGAACAGCTCGGCCGGGCCGCCTCCCAGACGCTCGCGGGGAAGTAGGATTGAGCGTCAGCCCGAACAAGAGCGGCAGGAACGCCCTAGATTCCTCCGGCCGCCACGCCCGTACCCGACCGAACGCCGCTCGGTTCTCCATCCCAGTCAGCGTCGGACTGGACGTTCGACAGCCAAGACCTGCTGCCGCAGTTCCGTCTTCGCACCCCGTGGCACGTTCCGGCCCACTCCTGAACAACGCAAGAACCCCGAGAGGTCGCCTCTTGGGGTTCTCGAAAATCACAGAATCGCACGCTCGCGTGCGAGCTCAGGGAACTCCGCAGGTGGGCTCTAAGCTACCGCACATGGGGCTGTTGCTGCTGGAAACTGGGGCGGTTTCGGCCAATGGCGGACACACTGGCGGCATCATCTTAGGCGAACAGTAACCATGCTCTGGACCTCTACGATCGTCTCCGCCGGCAGTCCGAGATCCGGTTGGCCCTCGGGCGTCGGTCGCCAGACGTAGAACACACTGACGCTTACCGGATAGGTGCCCAAGTCGGAGTAAGTGTGTGATCCGCTCGTCTGATATGTCGTGTCATCCAATTCGTCCAGCATGGCCAGAGATTGTGTCCCGTCCCCCCAGTCGATTAGCGGCGTGTAAGGCGAGAACCCCCGTCGGGTAAACGTGCCAAGGGTCGCCTCGAACGGCTCGCCTGCGACGGCCGACAACGCAAGACCGCCGGGCGAGGCCGGCAGGACCACCACGACGTCCCGGACCCGGCCAAGCACCCGCCCCCGCCGTCGGAACGCAACGTGCACCGTGTGATTGCCGGCGTCCGTGTAGGCGTGGGTGCCGGCGGCCACATACCCTCCTGCTGCTGCGTCGTACGAAGTGGTCAGGCCAGCCGTTCGACTCCCATCGCCCCAGCGGACGTTCACGATCGGGGGCCGGGCTGAGGCGGTTGGGGCAACGGACCGCAAAGTCCCAAGCGTGTGGTAGACGGTCTGTCGCGCTAGTACATCGTCCAACGCGTGAGGCACGACGCGTGGAGCGACATGGGCTGCCGACATGAGCTGACGGCCTTCAAGTTCCTCGGCGGCGGCGGGAGTAGTGCGCAAGGCCGTGGTTGCCATGTCGCCCCCCCTTTTCGTTTCGGATGATGCGAAGAGTCCGGCCACTGAAATCCCGGAGCGCCGCCTTCACGGGCTTCTCAGCGTTCGGTGCGGGTGCAGAGGT
>JAQGHJ010000164.1 GCA_028288905.1 Phycisphaerales bacterium
CGGGGAGTAAACCGCCCCGCTTCGCCCGCACGTCGCCCCGACTAGGAGCCATGCCCGATGCTCGTCTTGCTCGCCCAAGCCACCGTACCCAGCGGGGAGTCAATCCCCGGTTGGCAGCAAGCCGGGATCGTCGCCGCGTCGATCGGGCTCGTCGGCTACCTCGTCAAGTTCGTCATCCCCAAGATGCTCGCCGACTACCGGGTCGAGATGCAGACGGAGCGGGACAGTCACGCGGCCAACGTGGCCAAGGTGAGCGACACGTTCGCGGCCGAGATGCGAGCCCAGCGGGAGGCTTTCGACCGGTCCAACGATCGCCAGATGCGGTGGCTGGAGATGGCCGCCCGACTGCCGACCGGGCCGACCGATCCGGCCAAGTGATGCCCACCAAGCGACCCACCCTCAACCAGCACGTCCGCCGGGTTTGCACGCCACGCCGGGAGCCCCGCGGGTCAGCCTTCGAACGTGGGTACGACCGGGCATGGCAAAGGACCCGTGACGCCGTGCTGGCGGAAGACCCGGGCTGCCGGCTGTGCGACCGTCCGGCCGTGCTCGTCGACCACGTCACGCCGATCAGCGCGGGCGGCGACCGGCTCGACACGGCCAACCTCCGGCCGTTGTGTCGCTCGTGTCACGACGCCGTCACGGCCAACTACCGGGCGACCGGGCGGAACGAACTGCCGGACAAGAGGACGCAGAACAGGGCGAATCAGTAGTTATAACTATAATCAGAATGGTTGATGCGTCAACCTGACGGGGTAGGGGGTCCAAAAGTCTGGGGCCGCCGACCCCTGTAGACCGACCGCTAGTCTTACGCGAATGCCCGGGGGTTTTGAGGCCGGGGTTTGCAGGCGAATACGAGGGGTTCCGATGATCTACGCCGCGCCGGTCTACGACCCGCCCATCGACCTGCTTCCGCCGTTGATGCTCATCGTCTGCGCCGCCCTGTACGTCTTGGTGACTACGCCCGGCTGCTAGGCGAACCCTTCAACCTGGCCCGCCCCTCCGGCGCGCCGCGGCCCGGTGGCCTTTGCGATTTTCACCGGAAGAGATGGGCCGCTGCCGGTCGATTGGAACCTCATGGCCCTGCCGCAAAACGACTCCGACGCCCTGGCTGTCCGGTACATGCCGCTGGCCGAAGGGATGGCCGCCCGCTTCCGCCGCCCCGGTTGCCCGCTCGGGCTCGACGAGCTCCAAGGCGTCGCGCTGCTGGCGTTGGTCGAGTCGGCCCGCAAGTACGACCCCGGGCGGGGCGTCCAGTTTCCGGCGTTCGCCCGGCCGGCCATCCGCGGCGCGCTGATCGACGCGGTGAAGCGGGAGGCGGCGGCCAGCGGTGCGACGGTCGCGGCGGTGCCCGGGGATCAGCCGGTAGAGCGGCCGTCGCGGGAGCCGGACCCGGCCGACGCTGCGACCCTGACCGACGCCGTCGAGTACGTGCGGGCGAACCTCCGCGCGCCGCGGCACCCGGCGGCCGACGACGGCCTGACGTGCGATTCGATCGCCCGGCGGCTGGGGGTCAGCGAGCGGGCGGCAACGGGGCGTCGGAACCGGGCCAGGGCGTGCCTGGCCGAGATCGACGCCGACACGGTCGAACGAATGAAGGAGAAGGCATCGTGCAACTAGTCAAAAAGGTGGGGGCGGCGTGGCTCGTGTCCGGGCTTCTCGTCGGGGCCGTCGCGCTGTTCGGGGCCGACAAGGCCGCGCGCGACCGGTTCACGTACACGCCAGTCGACGGTCCGGCCATCGAACTGTCGCCGGCCGACCCGGCGTTCAAGCCGGTCAACCAGCCCGTCGAGGGGGCGACGATCTACCGCGGCGGCGGCCGTTCGGGCGAGTGGATCGTGCCGAAGGCCGCGACCCAGCCGGCCACACTCCCGGCGACGGTGCCGGTCGTCGTGGTGCCGCCCGTCGTGATCCCGCCTCTGCCGCCCGTGGTGCTGGGGCCGCCCGCCCCTGTGCCGGCCCTGATCCGCACCCTGAAGGCCGTCGAGGTGGCCGGCCGCCGGGGCGACGGCGTCACGATGCGGCCCGGGACCACGCTGAAGGACAGGCGGGTAATCGGGTACGAACAGAACGTCGTCGCCCAAGACGAAGAGCCCGGCCGGTACACGCTCCGGAACGTGCGGTCGGTCGACTCGACGCCTGCGGCCGGCGGGGTGAACGTCGGCCAGGCGTATTACTTCGGCGTCGGGACGACGGTCGACGCGGCCGAGCTGTTCGGTGCGCGGGCGGGGTGGCGGCTGGGGATGGCCCCGAAGGCCAAGACGGACCGCCGGCACACGTTCTACGGCAACGAGGGGACGGACGTCACCCTGTCGGATTTCGTGTTCACGGAGGCGAGCGCGTGCGGTGCCCAGCTCCGCGGCGTGAGCCGGATCAAGCGGGGGTTCGTCCACCGGTCGGCCATCGGCCTGCTGCTGCTGTACGGCCCGCACAAGATCGATGACCTAGTCATCTACGGCGGCGGGTGGACGTTCGACGGAACGAACTTCACGAACGATTCAGGACTTGACCTGTACTGCCCGGTCGAGCTGACGAACGTCCAGATCGTCGGCGACCCGGACCAACCCCCGCCGCCGACGGTCGCCAAGGCCAAGACGTACAGCATGGGGGCCATCACCGGCCACCTGACGCACGGCCAGTTCCCCGACACCCCCGGGTGCAAGGGGCCGGCCGACATCAAGGCGAGCAACGTGACCGTCTACGGGTGGCACCCGCAGAGCAACACGGGCGGGTGCGCGTTCGGCGGCACGCTCGCCCCGCAGATCAAGAAGAACGGCAAGGCGACGGGGAAATTCGCGGACCTGTCTATCCCCGGCGTGACGGTCGTCAAGGGTCCGGGCGTGCGGGTCGACGTCGCCCCGACGCTGGCCGCGATCGAGGCGGGCACGCTGGGGGTGGCCGAAGGGTCCGCCAAGCTCCGCGCGATGGTACGGGCCGCCCTGCCGAAGTAACGCCGCGCGTGCCGGGTCGGCCGGCCTGGCGGGATCGAGCCCCGCCGCACGCCGTAGGAGGAAGCAACATGGGACGACGCGGACCGCCCCCGAAACCGACGGCCCTGAAGATCGCCGAAGGGAACCCGGGACACGAGAAGATCAACCGCCTGGAGCCGCGGCCGGACGTGGCAGCCCCGAATCGCCCCGCCTGGCTCACGGAACGGGCGGCCGCGGAGTGGGTCCGCGTCGTGCCGGAACTGCTGTCGCTCGGGCTGCTGACGCGGGTCGATCTCGCCGCCCTGGCCTGCTACTGCGAGGCCGTGTCGGACCTTCAGGGGGCCATCGAAATGTTGGCCGCCGACGGGCCGACGATCGACGCCGACAGCGGCTACAAGCTCCCGCACCCGGCCGTCGCGATGAAGCGCGCCGCGATGCAGGCCGTCCGCCAGTTCGCGGCCGAGTTCGGGCTGTCCCCCGCGGCCCGGTCGCGGGTGGCCGCCCCGCCGCCGGCCAAGGCCAACCCGCTGGCCGCGTTCCAGCCGCCGCCCAGCCGCCCGCCCCCGCTGAAGATGGCCGAGTAGCCCATGCCTTACGACGTGCCCGCCAAGTGGATTCGTACCCCGTCCGACCGCCAGGCGGTCGACGAGGGGTGTTGGTTCGACGAGGCGGCGGCCGAGTGGGTGCGGACGTTCTTCCGGGAGCACTTGCGGCTCGGCGACGACCCGTTCGCCCTGCTGCCGTGGCAGTACGAACAGGTGATCGCCCCGCTCTTCGGGTGGAAGCGGGAGGACGGCCGGCGGCGGTTCACCCGCGGCTTCATCTTCACGCCGAAGAAGAACGGGAAAACGAGCCTGCTGGCCGGCCTGTCGATCTATTTGCTCGTCGGCGACGGGGAGCGGAGCGCGGAGGTTTACACGGCAGCCGGCAGCCGGGACCAAGCCGGGATCATGTACCGCGAAGCGGCGAAGATGGTCCGCGCCTCCCCGTCGATCGCCCAAGTCATCACCCCCAAGGAGTCGAGCAAGCGGTTGATCGTCGGCAACGGGGACAGCTTCTACGCCGCGTTGAGCGCGGAGGCCGGCACCAAGGAGGGGTTGAACGCCCATGCCGTCCTGTTCGACGAGCTGCACACCCAGCCGAACCGCGACTTGTGGGACTGCCTGAAGTACGCCGGGGCGGCTCGCCGCCAGCCGTTGCACCTGACGATCACGACGGCCGGGAGCGACCAAAACACGCTCTGCGGCGAGCAGTACCTGTACGCCAAACGGGTTCTCTCGGGCGAGGTGATCGATACTAGCTTCCTGGCCGTCGTCTTCGAGGCGGCGAAGGAAGACGACTGGACGGCCGAGGCCACTTGGTTCAAGGCGAATCCCTCCCTTGGGGCGGCCATCGGCCTGGAGCAATTCCGCGGCGACTTCAAGGAGGCCCAAGAATCGGCCGCGAAGGAGAACACCTT
>JAQGHJ010000177.1 GCA_028288905.1 Phycisphaerales bacterium
CGGGCTACGTCAAGGCCACCGAGCTTCCGGACGGCACCATGCCGCCGGCGGACGCGGACGGGAACTTCATCATCGGCCCGACCCACAAGAAGGCCCCGGAGATGACCGCGCAGCCGGGCGTGCCGCAGGGGAAGGTGTTCGACCTGACGATGCGGTCCGTCGACAGCAAGATCTATCCCGGCATCTCCCGAGAGGCCGGCACGTTCGGCACCGTCGACCCGGCCGAACCGGCCAAGCTCGTCCTCACCACCAGTCACCCCGCCCCATACACCCGCAAGGTCGCGGTGTACGTCCCGAAGCAGTACGTGGCTGGCACGGAGGCCCCGTTCATCGTCGGGGCGGACGGCCCGGATAAGTCGCTGTTCACGGCGCTGGACAACCTGATCGCCGCCAAGAAGGTGCCGGCGATGGTCGCCATCTCGATCGGCAACGGCAGCGGCGACGCCCAGGGCAGCCAGCGGGGCCTTGAATACGATACGATGTCCGGCCTGTACGCCGAGTTCGTGGAGACGGAGGTGCTGCCGCTCGTCGAGCGGGAGTGCGGCGTGAAGCTGACGAAGAACCCGGACGGCCGGGCCACCATGGGCTGCAGTTCCGGCGGGTCGGCCGCGATGATCATGGCGTGGTACCGCCCTGACCTGTACCGCCGGGTCCTCACCACGTCGGGCACATTCGTCAACCAGCAGTGGCCGTCGAACAAGGAGACCCCCGGCGGGGCCTGGGAGTTGCACCGGACGCTCGTCCCGAACAGCCCGGCCAAGCCCCTGCGGATCTGGATGGAGGTCGGGGACCGCGACCTGCTCAACCCGAACGTTATGCGGGACGACATGCACGACTGGGTCCTGGCGAACGAGAACATGGCCAAGGCCTTGGCCGCCAAGGGGTACCACTACCAGTTCGTGTTCGCCCGCAACGCCGGCCACTGCGACGGGGCGATGAAGCAGCAGGTGCTGCCCGAAGCGCTGCAGTACGTGTGGCAGGGGTATCCCGTCGGCGACGTGAAAAGCCCGGCGGTCGACACGACCGCTCCCGGCCAACCGAAGTGACCGCGCCCTGGCCGTCGCGAAAAGGCTTATGCTCTTGCGATCCGACTTCGCGAGGGCCGGCCGCTTCGTACGTGCTGCCCGCAGGCTTGTCATCCAACCGTAACGCCGCTCTTGGCGGCCGCCCGCCTATGTCATCTCCGGTCGAAGTCACGTTGAACGAGGGGAGCGAGCACATCGCCCTGTGCGACTTGCTCAAGCACGCCGGGCTGTCGGAAAGCGGCGGGGCCGCCAAGATGCTGATCGCCGAAGGCGCGGTCCGGGTGGACGGCGTGACCGAGACCCGTAAGCGATGCAAGATCCGTCCCGGCCAGGTGGTCGAGACGGGCGGGCAGACGGTGAAGGTCATAGGTCCCGCGATCTCGCCCGGCTGATTTCGAATCGACGTCGGCCTGGGGTCACCGCTCGGGCCGTCACCGCACCACGTCCGAACCGGCCTCGCCCGGCTCAGTCGACGACGCGAAGCACGACCTTGCCCCGGAGGTGGCCCGCTAGCGCCCGTTCGAAGGCGCGGCGGGCCTCCGCCAAGGGGTAAACGGCTTCGACGAAGGGTCGAAGGGAACCGTCGTCGACGAGCCGGGCGATCTCGGCGAGCTGCGGCCGGCTCGGCCGGACGATGAAGAACACGCCGCCGGCGTCGGGCCTGCCGGCCGCGGCCGCCGCGCCGGCCGGGAGCGGCCCGGGCAGGGTCACCAGCGTCCCGCCCGGCCGAAGCACCTGCCACGAGCGGTCCCGCGTCGCCCCGCCGATCGTGTCGAGGACGACCGCCACGTTCTTGGCGACGGCTTCAAACGGGGTGGTGACGTAGTCGATCACCGCCGCGGCCCCGAGCCCGGTCAGGAACGCCGCGTGCCGGCCGGACGCGGTGGCGATCACCTCCGCCCCCCGCCACCGGGCGAGTTGGACCGCGTACGCGCCGACGCCGCCGGCCGCGCCGTGGATCAGCACCCGGTCGCCCGCCGCCAGACGTCCGTGGTCGAACAAAGCTTGCCAAGCCGTCAGCGCCGACAGCGGGACGGCGGCGGCGGCCACGTTGTCGACCGTCCGCGGCTTGGCGGCGAGGGCGGCGGCGGGCACGGTCACGTATTCGGCCGCGCTGCCGTTTCGCGGGAAGTCGACGAGCCCGAACACCGCGTCCCCCACCGCCAGGCCGGACACGCCCGGCCCCAGCGCGTCGGCCGTGCCGGACACGTCGTGCCCGGGGATGCTCGGCAGCCGATCACCGCCGTCGGCCGACTGGTAGGTCTCGTCCCACGTCAGCTCGGCCGGCGTGATCCCCGCCGCGCTTACGCGCACCCGTACCTCGCCCGGGCCCGGCGTCGGCAGCGGCGCGTCCTCGTAAACCAGTTGCTCCGGCCCGCCCCGGGCGTGCAATCGCACGGCCTTCATCAGGTCCTCCGTTCGGTACTTACCGTGTTCAGCAGCCGGTAGTCGTCACGCGCTCCGCCAGTAGCCGTTCGCGGCCGCGATCGTCGCGAACTCCGTCGCGACCACTTGGGAGACGGCGATCAGCATCATGGCATCGTTCGCGTAGACGTCGCGGAGGGCCTTCCGCTTCTCCCCGTCCGGCTGGGTGGCCTTGACGATCAGCCGAGTCATGTGCACGGCGAGCTGCCTGCCCTCCTCCGCGGTCGCGGTGATCAGCGAGTTGTTCGGCACAAGAGCCGGCGGTGCCGCGCTCGGCGAATTTGGCTTGTTCGGCAACATTGGTGATCCGGGGTTCGGGTCTGTAGCGGACGGCCGGGTCAACGGCCGACCCTTACGTTTATCTACTGGGCGGAGCTGGTGGACACCGGGTGAGCTTCGAGGCGGGCGGGCAAGCGGACGACGAACTCCGACCCGAGCCCGAGCCCGTCGCTGTGAGCCGAGACCTGCCCTCCCTGGATCTCGACCAAGGACTTAACTAGCGCCAAGCCGAGCCCGAGGCCCACGGGCGTTCCGCTCGCCGCCGGCCCTCGCCGGTAGGCGTCGAAGACCCAGGGCAGGAGGTCCGGCGGGATCCCCCTCCCGTTGTCGCAGACGCGGACGACCACGCCGCCGGCCGTCGCCTCGGCGGTAAGGCGGACGTGGCCGCCGGGGTCGGTGAATTTGGCCGCATTCACGAGCAGGTTCGTCAGCACCTGCTCGACC
>JAQGHJ010000263.1 GCA_028288905.1 Phycisphaerales bacterium
GATCCAGACGGCAACTAGCAGCCCGGTCCGGACGATCGACTTCTCGCCGGCGACCGCGCTGCAGCTGACGACCGACGGGGCCGGCGGGACGTCCGCGATCGGCGACTGGGCCGCCGCCGGGACGGACATCGTCACCTACTGCAAGAAGGTCCGGCAGTACGTGGCCAAGACGTTCGGGTTCCGGCTGACCGACGTCTACTACGGGATCAACCTGCCCGGGTACCTGTCGAAGAACACGTCGTTCAAGGAGTACCTGAGCCGGTTCCAGGGGTTCCGGGACGCGTTCGTCAGCACCGGCGAGATCCCGGACGGGGTGCTCGGGTTCAACTGGCACCCTGCCGACATGGCGACGGTCGTGAACGGCGGGACCGCGACGACGTGGGCGTCGGACGACTTCCTGGCGTTCAGCCCGGACCCGGCCGACACCGGGTGGTACGAGTACTTCGAGTGCGGGCTGCCGTGCCCGACCGGGCTGACGAGCGAGAAGGCGATCGAGTCGGCGATGCTGAGCCCCGAGTCGCTCGCGGCCGCGTTCCAGACGAAGTTCGGCGTCCACTCGTACACGACGTACTCGGCCGACCCGCCGTCGGCCAAGCTCGTGTGCGCCGACTACGCCCTGCCGGTCATCAAGAACCCGAACGTGATGCCCCGCGGCGTCTGCCACTGACCGCCGCCGGCCGCCCGCGCGCCGGCCCTCCCCCTTCTACTCCGCTCCCGGCGGGCGAACAGCCCGGCCGGGCGGCTTCCCCCGTACGCCCGCGCACCCGTAGCGCGCCCACCCCATGGCCGACGCTTTGCCCGAGGTCGACCCGTTCACGCTCATCCACCGCCAGATCTGGGCGGCGCTGACGACGTTCAAGCCCTGGACGGACGTCGTCCGCCGGAGCCTGCGGTTCGAGCAGGCGGACGTCCCGCCGGGGTGGGACCAGGCCGGCCAGCCGTGCGACGTCCCGACCGTCGTCCTCCGCCAGGGCCCGTTCCGGTTCGACCCGTTCGGGTTCGACAGCTCGGCGTTCACGTTCGCGATGAGCTTCCCCCTGATGGTCGTCGGCCCGTCGCTCAACGTCGTGCCGGTCAACCTGATCAAGTGGCAGACCGTCCGGGCGCTCCGGGCGTTCGACCCGGCCGGCTACCTGAAGATCCCCCGGCTCGTGATCGAGCCGGTCCGGATCAGCGGCGGGCGGGACCACCTCGGCGAGCCCGGGCAGCCGGCCAAGGGCCACGAGCGGGCCGTCGCGGTCTGCTCGATCGACGTCCCGCTGGCCGCGGTGCCGGGCGACCGCGTGGCTTCCGGCACGTTCGAGGCGCTGATCTGACGCCGGCCTACCGCCGCCCGCGGCGGCCCCTACACCGAGAAAACAGGAGCGAGCCATGACGTTCATCGCCGGCGCGTACGCGTTCACCTACAAGGCCCCGGGCGGCGGCAGCCCCGCGTCGATCGGCGCGACCGAGCAGGGGTTCGAGCTCCGCGACCAGATGCACATGGAGCCGATCCAGTCGGACGACTACGGCGAGGGCCGGGCCGGCGGCATCCAGCAGGGCCGGTCGGCCAGCGTCCGCCTCACCGGCATCGAGTACGGCGCGATGAGGGCGGCGATCTACTCGTCGCACCCCCTGGGCGACGCCAAGGCGAACGTCGGCCGGTCGATGCACGACCTCGCCGGCGAGATCGTCGCCACCCCGACGACCGGCACCCCGGCCGCCGCCCTCGAGGGCACCTACACGTTCAAGTACGCCGCCTGCGCGTCGGACCTGGAGATGATCTTCGGCAGCAAGCTGCGGAAGGTCCCCGTCACGTTCGACCTGCTGCCCGACCCGGCGACCGGGAAGCTCTGGGTCGTCGGCGCCGGCAGCAGCGGCGGCGGCACGTGAGCGGCCGGGCGGACCTCTCCCCGCCCGCGCCCGACGACCCCCCCCGGCTGTTCTTCATCACCCCTTCCTAGGACCGACGATGAGCCTCATCAAGCTGGCCGACGTGGCCAAGCCGACGATCGACCTGGAGCTGCCGGACGGCGGCAAGCGTTCGTACGACCTGTGGGAGCTGGGCGAGCGGTACAACGCGCTCGACGCCGCCACCACGGCGAAGGCCGGCGCGGACGGGTCGGTCGACCTGCCGGCGTTCTACGACGGCGTCCGCGGCCTGTTCGGCTTCCCCACCCTCGCGGACGCCGCGAAGGTCGAGGGGACGTTCACGCTCTCCCGCGGCATGTGCGAGCACCTCCGCACGGTGCTGGTCGAGGAGCTGACGAAGCGGGAGGAGCGCGTCCGTTTTTTCGCCGCACTGCGGCCGCCCTCATCCACTTCTACGGGATCCAGCCCTCGGAGCTGACGGCGCTGTCCGCCGACGAGCGGAACCTGCTGTACGAGGCCATCCCCCACCTCCGGGCCCGCCAGCAGTTGGACCTCGTGCGGGCGATCGCGCTGGCGACCGCCCCGGGCGACCCGGACGGCCGCCGGGCGGCCCTGATGGCGCTGACGATCGAGGCCCACGACGGCGACGAGGACAGCCTCGCCCTCGCCGTCGAGCCCTACACCCTCCGGAGCCGCTGACGTGGCCGTCGACTACCCCACCCTGTTCGCCCGCCTCGGCAAGGTCGTCCGGGCGTACAACGCCCACCGGGCGTTCCAGTCCGGCACCCTGCTCGGCCCCGGCGTCGGGGCCGACGCCATCCTCGACCAGTTCGAGGGCCGGCGGGACCTGGTGAAGTCGGTCCAGGCCGACTTCGAGGGGTTCGCCGCGGCCGTCGCCGGCTGGGGCTCCCGGCTGACCGGGTACGCCGACGCCACCCTGGCCGACCTGCGGGCCGAGCTGCTCGCCCCCAGCGCGTCACCCGCCACGATCCTGCCGATGCTGGCCGCGCGGATGGTCGCCGACGCCCAGACCGTGGCCGCCAACGCGATCGCGACGCCGACCGTGACACCGGCGGGCGGGAACGCCGGCAACGGCGTGCTCGTCGTCAGCAAGCAGAACGCGGCGGGCGTCGACGACGAGCGGATCGTCACCGAGGCCGTGGCCGTCCGGTGCGTCGGCGACCGGTTCGGCGGGAACGCGGCCGGGGCCGAGTCGTTCCAGCTCGTCGGGTCCCCGGCCACCAACCCGGCCAACTACCTGCCCCCCGGTAGCGGGACAGGGGCCCTTGCCGTCGCCGACGGGTCCAGCCTCCTGGCCAACGGCACGTTCGAGGCGTTCTCGGCCAACCTGCCGACGGGGTGGAGCCTGACCGCGGGGACGGCGGGCACGAACACCGGGCAGGAGCTGACGAACTACCACCGCGGGGCCGGGGCGCTGAAGCTGCTCGGCAACGGCGTGGCGACGACCGTCACGCTGCGGCAGGCGATCCCCGCCGGCCGGCTGGCGGTCGGGGCGCGGTACGTCGCGGCGGTGTGGCTCCGCAGGTCCGGCACCGTGACGGCCGGGTCGACCCTCCGGGTCGGGGTGACCGGGACCGGGTTCTCGGCCGACCTGTTCAACGCCGACCCGGCCACCCTGACGACGTCGTACGCGCTGCTCACGGCGTTCTTCACGGTCCCGGCGGCCCCGCCGGCCGACCTGCGGTTCGAGTTCGCCTGGACGGCGGCGAACGCGGCCGGGGCGGCGGCCGTCGTGCTGGCCGACGACGCCGTGGTCGTGGCGCCGGTCGAGTTCGGGCACGCCCGGTACGCGCTGTTCGCCGGGTCGGCGGACTTCGTGAGGGGCGACGCGTTCGCCGTCGCGACCGCCAGCGACGGGGCCGGCACGTTCCAGTCGTGGTTCGCCCGGGTGTACGACGTCGCCCTGCCGTCGGCGGCGGGCGGGGCCGAGACGATCGCCGACGCGCTGGCCGAGTGACGCCCCGACCGACGGGCCTGACGCGCCCCACCTGCCGGACCCGCCATGAGCAACCGCCGGAACATCAACCTGGCCAGCATCCCGCCGGACCCGGACGGGCCGGGGGACCCGGGCATCGCCTCCGTCGAGCAGATGGAGCGGGAGCAGGCCCGGTACGAGGCGACGTGGAAGCGGATCCACCTCGCCCAGATGAAGGACGACAAGGAGCGGCTCGACTACCTCCAGGCCGAGATG
Organism: Phycisphaerales bacterium; assembly: GCA_028288905.1. Classification (GTDB taxonomy): domain Bacteria; phylum Planctomycetota; class Phycisphaerae; order Tepidisphaerales; family Tepidisphaeraceae; genus Humisphaera. The sequence continues at coordinate 4,064 of JAQGHJ010000263.1, forward strand.
CAGTCGTTCCCCCGGCTGTCGCTCGCCCGGGAGCGGGCGAAGCTCGAGCTGGTCCGGGAGCAGCAGCGGCAGGAGAAGGACGCCGACCGGGAGGCCCGGCGGGCGAAGACCGCCGCCGATCGGCAGGCCGCCCGGGAGGCGAAGGCGGCCGCTGCCGGCGAAAAGCGGGACAAGGCCGCCCAGGACCGGGCCGAGAAGGTCGCCGCGGCCCAGCAGAAGCGGGCGGACAGGGCGGCGGCGACCGGGGCGGCGAAGGCGGCGCGGGAGCAGG
>JAQGHJ010000304.1 GCA_028288905.1 Phycisphaerales bacterium
TCCCTCCGCCGTGCGGCTTTTTTATGCGCCGTGGTCGGGAAGCGACACCGGCTTTTCGCCCACTTCGTTCCCGCGCAAGGCGCCGGGTGAGGTAGGGCTGCAGCGCAGACGCTGCCCCGCCCCCGTAGGTAGTTCCCCGCGCGGCCCGCCCCGTTTACCATCCGGCTGGCAAAGTGGCCGGGTGCTCCCACCGGCCGATCCGCAGCATGAAAGAAGTGTCCGTGGTGGGGCTTGATATCGCGCCCAGCCCGGGGCGACCGCACGCGGGGGAAGTGAGCCGATGTTAGACGGAACGCCCCCTCCCCCGCCCGCCACCGCGCCCGTCGGCACCGGCGGTATGGCCGAACTCGTCCGAACGAAGGACTGGTCCCGGACGCCCCTCGGCCCGATGGACGGTTGGCCGCCGAGCCTGCGGACGGTCGTCGGCGTCTGCCTGGGCAGCCGGTTCCCGATGTTCGTCTGGTGGGGCCCGGACCTGGTCAACCTCTACAACGACGCGTACGTCCCGATCCTCGGGCGGCGGCACCCGGACGCGCTCGGGCGGTCGGCCCCGGACCTGTGGCGGGAAGTGTGGCCGATGGTCGGCCCCCAGGTCGAGGCGGTAATGACCCGGGGCGAGGCGTCGTGGCACCGCCGCGTCCCGCTCGTGCTCGAGCGGAACGGGTATCCGGAAGAGGCGTACTTCACGTGGTCGCACAGCCCGGTCGCCGGCGAGGACGGCCGGGTCGGCGGCGTGCTCTGCGTGGTGAACGAGGAGACCGAGTGGGTGGTCGCCGAAAAGGAGCGGGACCGGCTGGCGGCCCAGCGGCAGCTCGCCCTCGACGCCGCCCGGATGGGCTGGTGGCACTACGACCCGGCGACGAAGGTCTCGACGTTCGACCGGCGGTACACCGAGATCTTCGGCGTGACCGGGCACCAGCGGCCGAACGAGGAGATCCTCCGCCGCATCCACCCGGACGACCTGCCGGGCGTGTGGGCGAAGGTCGAGGCGGCCCTCGACCCGTCCGACCCCAAGCCGTACTCGGCCGACTACCGGATCGTGCTCGACGACGGGTCGGTGCGGTGGGTGGAGGCGCACGGGACGGCCAGCTTTGCGGGCGAGGGCCGGGACCGGCGGGCGACCAACCTCGTCGGGACAATCGCCGACGTGACCGACCGGCGGCTGGCCGAGGCGGCGGTCCGGGAGGCCGAGCAGCGGTACCGGGCCGTGTTCGAGACGTCGCGGGACGCGAAGATCATCTACGCCCCGGACGGGACGGTGGTCGAGGCGAACCCGGCCGCGTGCCGGATGTACGGGTACGCCGCCGACGAGATCGTCGGGGTCCGGGCCCCGGACGTGATCCACCCGGACGCCCTGCCGATGTTCCGCGAGTTCCTGCGGGTGGCCGGGGCCGGCGGGGAGTTCGCGTGCGAGACGGTGGACCGCCGCCGGGACGGGACGGCGTTCCCGATCGAGGTGGTCGGCACGTCGTTCGAATCGAACGGCCGCACCCGGCTGATGAGCGTGGTCCGGGACATCACCGACCGCCGGCGGACGATGGACCGGCTCGGCCGGCTGTACGCGGTGGCCGCCGCGCTGTCGGACGCGGTGACGCCGGCGGACGTGGCCCGGGTGGCGGTCGACCAGGGGATCGCCGCCCTGGGGGCGACGGCCGGGTCGCTCGCCCTGCTCGCCGAGGGCGGGTCGGAGCTGGAGATGGCCGGGTCGGTCGGGTACCCGCCCGGGACGATGGACGCGTGGCAGCGGTTCCCGGTGGACGCGCCGGTTCCGCTGGCCGAGGCGGTGCGGCTCGGGGAGCCGGTGTACGTTGAGTCGCCCGAGGACCGGCTGCGGCGGTACCCGGCCCTGGCGGCGGTCACCGCCCGCGGCGGGACGAGCGCGTCGGCCTGCGTGCCGCTGGTCACCGCCGGCCGGGCGGTCGGGGTGCTCGGGCTGAGCTTCGACCGCCCCGGCGGGTTCTCGGCCGAGGACCGGGCGTTCATGCTGTCGCTCGGGCGGCAGTGCGCCCAGGCCCTGGAGCGCGCCCGGCTGTTCGACGCCGAGCGACACGCCCGCCGCGAGGCCGAGCGGCAGGGCCGGATGAAGGACGAGTTCCTCGCCACGCTCAGCCACGAGCTTCGCACCCCGCTGAACGCGATCCTCGGGTGGGCCCAGGTCCTGCGGGCGTCCGGGGCGGGCGACCCCGAGGACGTGCGGCAGGGCCTGGCGACGATCGAGCGGAACGCGCGGGCCCAGGCCCGGATGATCGAGGACCTGCTCGACATGAGCCGGATCATCAGCGGCAAGATCCGGGTCGACGTCCGCCGGGTGCGGGTCGGGCCGGTCGTCGAGGCGGCGGTGGAGACCGTGCGGCCGGCGGCCGACGCCAAGGGCGTGCGGCTCCACGTCGACGTCGACCCGCGGGACGGGCCGGTGGCCGGCGACCCGGCCCGGCTCCAGCAGGTCGTCTGGAACCTCGTCAGCAACTCGGTGAAGCACTGCGCCCAGGGAGGCCACGTCCGCGTGCGGCTGGCCCGCCGCGACGACGCCCATCTGGAGGTGAGCGTCGCCGACGACGGCGAGGGGATCAGCCCCGACTTCCTGCCGTTCGTGTTCGACCGGTTCCGGCAGGCGGACGGCAGCACGACCCGGCGGCACGGGGGGCTGGGCCTCGGGCTGTCCATCGTCAGCCAACTCGTCGAACTGCACGGCGGGACGGTGCGGGCGGCGAGCGCCGGACCCGGGAAGGGGGCGACGTTCACGGTGACGCTGCCGCTGGCCCCGGCCGCCGCCGATCCGGACCCGCCGCCGGCAGGCCCGGGGAGCGCCGGCGGC
>JAQGHJ010000333.1 GCA_028288905.1 Phycisphaerales bacterium
ACCGCCGTCTCCGTTTGCCAGCACGTCCCGTCCCGGAACGAGACATCGTAAAGCCCCTGCGGCAGGTCGACCTCCACCTCCCCAGCGTTTGATGGCAGGGGCACCGTCCCAAAGCGCGCGTCTGAGACGCGGATCTCGGTCATGTCGGTGTTCGCCACGACGCGCAGCCGGACTTTCGGCACGTTGGCGTTGGAGCCGGCGTTAGAGTTGGACATTGAATGGCTCCCCGATCACCTTTACCGTTTGTGACGTGGCGGCCGGAGCACCGTTCGCCGGCGTTTCGAACAGGTATAGCCCGTAGGGCAGTCGAACCACGTACTCCCCAGGCTGCTTCTTTAGCACCGCCGGCGCCATGGGCTTCAGGTCGAGACCGTCGACTACCCGGAAGCCGGCCGCATCATCGCGCAGCCGGACCGTGCCCTCGGTGAACCGGCCGGCGCCGAAGTCGATCAGTGGCAGCGTGTCGTCGTAGATAATTTCCGGCGGCTGGTTGTTGGCCGGGTCCAGGTGGTCCTGGACCCACTTGCGGACGAACTTCTTGAGGGACTCTGACGTGACCCGGCCTGCCTCGTTCACGCCGGAGGTGAGTCCTTTGAGCACGGCGTGGGTGAAGACGCCCTGCCACAACAGCGGCACCGCCGGGTTCAGCGGGTGCGGCAACTGCTGCTCCGCAGCGGTCGACGACCACCGCGCCGCCAGCCCATGCCAGTGCGCCGGGAAGCGTTGAAGCGTGGGGTTGCCGGGCGGCAGCAGCAGGTTCGCGTCGACTGTGCCCACAACTTCCCGGCAGCAGTCCATGATCAGCACGATTTCTTCGAACAGGTCACCGCGCTGGAGCGTGCGGGCGGCTAGTCGCCCCGGGATGCACCTCAACTGCCCCATCGGCGCCACGTTCGCCGCGACGATCGCGCAGTCGTCGTCGTTAGGCGTTGGCGGGGTGATGCCGTGCCCGGAGAAGTAAAGGTACAGCCGGCGCCCCAGCCGGTCGGTCAGTGCCGTGCGCCTCTCGAAGAACGTGTTGATTCGGTCGACGATGTCGTCTTTCGGCGGAAACGGCGGCGGCGCCACGGTGGAGCAGATTGTGGTGATGTTGTTTGGGTCGAGTCCCCCCCCCTTGGGGTCGGCGAGCCACGTACTGAAAAACTTTGCGTCGTTGATCGACCCGCGAAGCGGCGGAATGCCGGGCGGGTAATGCTCGATTCCCACCACGAAAGCGAAATCGCGAGGGTTCGGGACGAAAGGCATAGTCGGTCCTGGCCACAGAGCCGGCAGACAATCTCACCTGTCGGACGCCCCCTCACTGCCTTGCAATAGGCGTGGCACCAGGGCACAGGCTATGCGGAGGCGGCGGTCGTTACAATAATTTTAACGGTGTTCGTCCCACTGCTGGCGGAAGCGATCCGTGGCTTTGGGTCAGCGGTCAACCTTCGGTAGCAGCAGGGCCTGCTAGCAGGCCTTGATTTAGGTCGGCACGGTCGCGGAAGGATGGCCGCGACGGGCTTGTAATTTTTCCATCGCGCCGCGGCTAGCGCCCGATGGGGACATGAGGGAGGAGCCTATGGTGTCTGAACTGGCGTGATCCTTCTCAGGCCGGCGCGAAGTGGACGTGACGGCGTTGCCAAAACGGGGCATCGGGCCACCGGCATTCCATGCCGTAGTACGCCGTGCGCTGCCGCATGTAGCGGCGGATTTCCCCCTCTAGGGCAGCCGCGTACCATGCCATCGCGTCGCCGTCGCCCGCTTCGTGATTAAGGATCGCGGTTGCCGCCGCCCGCCCGGTCGCCATGGCCGTCACCAGCCCTTGTGACGACAGTGGGTCGAACGACGCGGCGGCGTCCCCGGCGGCGACCCACCCGTCGCCGTAGAATGACGTCAAATAAGAACTCCCTGCGGCCAAGATGGTCGGTTTCGCATTCCCCGGGGCGTGCATGACGGAAATAGACTTTATATATCTGGTCTTCGACAATAGCCGACATCCTCCCGCCACTGATCGGGCCGCCGAGACGTCGAGCAGATCGCCGTCGGTCAAGTAGGCCAAAACGCGTCGGCCGTGAGGAAGAGGCGATGTGTACCACCACCCACTCGGCACCGACTCAACCGTCGTCGTCGACTCGCCAACAGGCGAACCGTCAACATGACACTCCGCCCGCAGGTCGGTTCGTTCCCCCAGGATCCAGGCGACTGCTACGAGCCGGTCTTCGCACCTCCGCCGCGCCCCTTGGTGACGTGCAACGACCGCGCGCCGGCCGCTACAATCGAGAACCCACCGGGTCCGCAGACATTCTCGGCGGCCGCCGTCACGGCCGTCCAAGTCGATCTGCCAAGTGTCCCGCTGGCGCTCGGCCATGAGGCAGCGAGCGCCGCGCCAGACGCGGGCACCCGCCTCCTCCGCCGCCGCCAAGAGCATGCGATCGAATGCCTCCCGATCGACGTGCCAGCCGGAGCCGTAAGGATTGTAGATGAAGTCCGTACAGGCCAACTCCGTCGAGCCCCAAGCCGAATGGTTCCCGAAAGACGGCCGGTGACCCGCCTGCTGCAGCCGGGGTGTCAGCCCCAGTTCCTCTAATAAAGGACGTGCCTCAGGCGCTAATGACTCGCCCACCCTTATCAGGCTGCCTTGCCGACCACCAGGGGGTGAGTCAACCACCAGCACGTCGACGCCGGCGCGAGCAAGCACCATCGCGGCTACCGCACCGGCCGGTCCGGCTCCGATCACGCAGACATCCGCGGTTTCGGTGGGGGTAGGAGGCATCGAGCTTATTCAAAGGCGTCGCGGCCGCCCGGACCTTCACCGGAACTGCATGGGAGGGCCCGAGCAACATCAGTGAATTGTGCCGTTCCCGAGTATGCGGCCCGTCGGATGAGCCTCAATTTCGGCACGGGACGAATTGAGTGTCAGACGAGGGACTCGCGGGCGCGGCATGGCCCGTTCTTTCGTGGGCGCGTTGAGAAGGTGCGCGATCTGCCGCGACACGGACAGCACGCGGTCGGCACTGGCGGGCTGGTCCGCCGCGGCTGCGACCTCTGCGGCCGCGCGGGTAGCGACTCGCGCCTTGCCTTTCTTCCCGGGTGCCGCCTGAATGCCGGCCGTCTCGGCACTACCGGTGCGAGCGGCTTGCGCGGTGGCGGGGTGACCGGGCATCGACAAGACCGCGGCCCGGTCGCGCTCGTCCGCCCGCAGGCGCTCGCGCGGCGCCTCGCCGGGCATCGGGCACCCGGCGTTGATCCATTCGACGGCCACCTGCCGCCAAGTCCTGTCCGACGACGGCACCGTCTCCGCGAACGCGGCGGCCATGCGGTTGCCGCCGGTCAGCAGTTGCACCACCCACTTACTGGCCGCGGCGTTTCCCGGGACGATCCACCCATTTCCCGGCGAGGCCAGCGCCCGCATTAGCGCGGCCGGCTTGTTCTGCGCGAACCACCAGGCGACCGGCTGCTCGACGACCGTACCCGGGGTGGCCGGGTCCTCGCCCTTCAGCCGCAGCTGCTCGTGGGCCAAGTTCCCTTCCTGCCGGGTCTTAAAGTACTCAATGAGCGCTACCATGGCGTCAGCCGGTCCGGGCGCCGGGGCGGGGCTCACGTCCTGGGCCAGCGAGCGCACCCACTGTTTCCAGAGTTCGATCTCGTCAGCGCTGAACACCTTGTACATGGGCCCGGTGAACTCCATGAGCTTGAAGAATTTACTGGACTCGGGGTCACCCGCCACGATGTACTTGGCGTCCAGCAGGCTCTTTAGCAGCACTCCGGGCCTGTCGAACAGGTCGTTGATCCGGTTGGCCCCCAGCGTACGGTCGCCGTGGTTTAGCCGCGCGTAGGTGGCCTTCCGCTGGATCATCGATACCAAGCGGTCTTCGATCGTCGGCGGGAACTCGATCAACCGGCGAAGGTCGTCGCCCATGCCGATGGTCTTGAACGCGATGTACCCGTTCCAGATTCGCCGCCAGTGTTCCTGAACGGCCCCCTCGCCGCTTTCATCGCGGACGTGGTCAAGATAGGTCTGAACCGCAAGTTTAGCCTTGGCTCCGTGGCCATCAACAGCATTATCAATGCCGACGTGCATCTCGTAGAACTGGGGATTCAAGTTGTGGTACTTCATCAACTTGATTGTCTGCTTCAGTTCCAGCACCTCCCACTCCAACCACACCGTCATGCCCAGAATTTCAGGGAAGTAGGCCTCAGAAAACTCAGAAATGACCAACTGGAACACAGGGTTGCGGAAAGCAGAGTCCAAGAGTTTAGGGTCATCGGCGAACTGCCGCGTCGTGATTTCCTCTGGGTACAGGCCGACGCTATGCATCAGGTCGCGGTAGAGGTTGGCGTGGTTCAGGCGGGGGTCGCCTTTACCTACCTCGTCAGACCAGATTTCAAACAGCAGCGCATGAATCTCGCTAATCGGGCCGGGCCGAGTGGAGTTGCGCAGCCAGGCGCCATCGAGCAAGTTGAAGGGCGACAGTTGGCGGATCCGCTCCACCATGTGCTCCCGAGTCTTGAAGAGGCCGTCTGGGTCGTCCGGCCGGAAAGCGTCGGCCGCGGTTGCTAGGTTGTTGTAGATCTCGTCCAGCCTCGCGTTGTATGCGGCCGGCGAGTATGGGAAGAATCTCAACTCGTCCGCGAGCATCGGGTCGCCCTGCAGCGCCCACGCCTCGGCTAGAAAGGCGTCGGCCATGGTCTTGGCGCGAGGGCGGAAGTCGGCGAAGGAATCGAGGTTCATCAACAGGTAAAAGTAGTCGCGGTAGCGGAGGCCGGCGTAAGGCTCGCGGTCAGTTTCCACGAACACACTCGAGCCGTCGGGCGCTTCGCGGGACGTGACGAAGCCGAGTTGGCTCCAGAGCTTGACCATGTCATTGTCGCCGGCGTAGCGACTGGCCAAGTCCCATTGAATGCCGACCATGTGCTCGTACGCGTCCGCCGCCGCCCGGTACTCGGCCGTGGCGGAGGGGTACTCTGCAGCCCGCGGCGTGCGCACGCTATCGGGCGGGAGGAGGTGGCTCGGCTGGCGCGGGGCGTCCGGGGGTGCCGGGCGGGCTTGCCTCTTGAGCATGTCTTCAAACTGGTGAGTGTCCTCCTTGAAACGTTCTTCGCTCTCGTAGCCGGACGGCGTGGGCCGGTAGATGGCGGCGGGACGGTCCACCTGGTTCTTCCCGACCGGCCGATCCCACGAGACACGGTTGAACAGGTAGGCCGCCAGGCTTCCGCCGCCGCCATCGGCGGCGGCGGCGCTGGAGTTCCGGCTGGAGAATGCTTTCACCACCGACTCGTACTCCTCCTTGGTCACCACGTCGTCCGGCCGCTGAGCGGGCCACCAGTTGCCTTGGCATTCGTAGAAGTCCGCTTGCCAAGGAAGCGCCATCCACTTGATCACGTCCCCGGGCTTGAGTTTGACGTTATCCAGGCGGAATGGCTCGACGTACAGGTCCGGGTCGCGGGCCAGGTATGTCATCTCAATGCCCGGGAAGAACGCGCCGCCAACGCAGTGTTCCAGGGCAGCCCGGATCAGCCGGGAAGTCAGGTCGGCCACCGGGGGCTCCGTCGCCCCCGCGGCGGCGGCTGGGGCTGCCGCCGCCGGGGCAGCAGCGGAACCGGGCACGAAGTCACCCGCCGCCCACCGCTGCAATGCGCGATACTGCCGAGGCAAGAGTTTGAGCCAGGTAGTCGGGTCGTCCTGGGTGGTGTCACCGCCGTCGCCGGAGAGCGGGGGCATGAAGAAGAAGTTGGCCTGCTTCTTTGCGTCCTCCGGTGTCGCCGGTTTCGGGTCGCGGATGCGGCTGAAGATGGCCTGCCGCTCGGCCGCCGACTCAGGGCCATTGGAGGCAAGGCCGCCGAGTCGGCTGATGAACTCCCCCGGCCGCCCGGGGCCGTGTCCTCGCACCGCCAGCCCGTTGACCCATTGGTAGCCGCAAATGCGGCGGAGGATGGGGAGCACGTCGCGGTCGAAGGAAACCTCCGCCGGCTCCCGCAGGAGCCCCTTGTCGACCGCCACCTCCTCCATCACGTCGTACAGCGTGACAAGGTTTTCAGTTTCTGGCGCGAAGTCCGGCGGTGTGACCAGCACTCGGGCCTCACCGCGGAGCGGGCATTCGGCGCCGCTTTTCAGGACGACTTGTGCCTTCACCGGGCCGTCGGAGGTGTCGTCGAACCAGTAGTCGTTGTTCGCGTAGTTGCGGATCGGGTTCTCCGGCCGGACGCTCTCCGACCGGCCTGCGCCGCCGAGGACGAGTAACCGACCATTGCTGTCGGTCCGCAACTCGCCAAGGGCGACCTCGCGGTCATAAAACCGCCCCCCGTCGAACCGGTACTCCGGCCCCGACGTGCCGGCGCCGGAGATCGACCGGGGCCCCGGGTCAATGACGAGTCGGGACCTGTCCGACTCCCCCGCGTTGCGAAGGGCGGGCTTGCGGCCTTCGGCGGCCATCTCGTTGGCGCGAGGCTCGCCGACAAATTGGAACCCCGCCGCCTTGGCATTGACCAAATGTGCGGTCCATGTAATCGTGGCGTCGGCCGACGTAATCTCGCCCACTGGCTGGTCGTTCTCGTCGAACCCAACAACGCGGAACCGGGCTGCCTGCCGTTTCAGGGCACCCTGGGCATCGCGGAAACTGCCGCCGTTGTCGGCGGGTCGGCCGGGCACCTCAGGGCCGACGAAGAAGCCGTCGGGGCTATTGCCCACCCGAGCGATCCCGATGCTCGGGTAGATCTTGCAGTACTTGTATTCGCGGGACATGAGACGTCCTCTTCGGGCGCGGCGGATGCGCCGACGCGGTGTCATTGCCTCCCTCTACGTCAGCGGAGTGGAGGCTCTTATGATTTAATCCCGATCGAGAGCTGGTGACTATTTGTCGGCGGGGCTCGATGCCCGGCTCTTCAATTCAACCTCGACGATCTCCCACGGCTGATCGGATGTGTTTTCGCCCGCGTGAACCGTCGCGGTGCTCCAGTACGCGGTGCCGCCCTTGACGTCGGCGTCTCCTTCAGAGCCGTCGGGCAACGAAATGCGGACCTTCACATCCGTCAAGTAGACAACAACGCGGTCCGGGTGGGAGTGCATCGGTGTCATCTCATGCGCCGGCAGGCGCAAGCGCACGATACGGACGCGGTCGTTCTCGAAAACGAGCGTGGCATGTTTCGGATCGGCCGTGACCACGTCCGGAGCGGAGAACGGCATCTTATTGCCACTGCCGCCCCCGGCCGGCACCGGCGTCTGGCAGCCGGTGCTGCAACCGACCCATAGGAACAGCAATCCGGCTCTTCGGAAGGTACGAGCAGCAGACTGCCCGGCCCCACGATGCGAGAGGGGGCGGGAGATAAATCCGTGTGTCATGTTGTAA
>JAQGHJ010000340.1 GCA_028288905.1 Phycisphaerales bacterium
GGGGCGGCGGGTCGAGGAACGTCAGGTCCGTCTCGCCCCAGGCCCGCGGGCTCCCCGGCATCGGGAGGATCTCCGTCACCGTCACCCCGGCCGGGACGGCGGCGGCCTTCTTCACCTGGGCGACGTACACCATGGCCGCGTCCAGCGTCCGCAGCGGGGTCGTAACAGGGTGGTCGCCGAACTCGTTGAGGATGAAGATCGCCGGCTGGCGGCGGGCCTGCTCGACGATCTCGGGCGAGTCCCCGCCGGCGCTGTCGACCCGGTCGTGCAGCAGGACGACGTTCGGCTTGGCCTCGATGCCCCAGTCCTTCAGGGCCGGGGCCAGGTCCTCGCCTTGGACGCTCATCAGGCACAGGGCCGACCCGCCGGCGTCCAGGTGCTGCTTCAGCCGGTCCCCGAGCTGCCCGGTCGGGCCGCCCATGCCCATCATCGCCATCCGCGGGTCGACCTGCGGCTGGGTGGCGAACACGACCCAGATCGCGTCCTTCAGCTCCTCGTCGGTCGGCTCGTTCGGCGTCGGGGTCGGCGGCCGGCCGGGCTGCTGCTGCGGGGCCAGGTCCTTCTCGACCACGTCGAAGTTATACCCCTTGAGCCGGTCGGCAATGTCGGCGAACGGCCCGGGCCCACCGCCCATGCCCATCATCCCGCCGCCGGCCGACGCCACCAGTGGCGGGCCGCCGGCCCGGACGAACGCGACCTTCTGCTTCTTCGGCTGGCTCAGCCCGAGGATCGCGCTCGTCAGCTGCTGCTCGCCGGCGAACCGCAGCCGCGGGCGGTCGCCCGGCCGGCCGGTCATCCCCGTCGCCTCCCCGCTCTTCCACAGGCTGGCGTCGTCGACCACCCGGATGTCGTTCTTGCCCATGACGGCGATTGCCGGCGGGGCCGTCTCCCCCTCCTGGGCCGGCAGGATCTTCTTCCGCACGTCGTCCAGCTTCAGCTCACCGAGCGCCTCGGTCTTCTTCACCGACTCGTCGGTCTTAGCTTTGATGGCCTGGAACCGCGGGACGGCGGCCGCGGCGTACTGCTTCACCTCCGGGGTCGCGTCCTTGTTGTCCTTCAGCTTCGTGAACGCGTTGACCAGCGCCTCGGACTGGCGGCTCAGCCCGCTCAGCCCGCCCTTGATGCTCTGGACGGCCGCCGCGTAGTCCGGGATCTTCTGCTCCAGCTCCGCCTTCGCCCCCTCGTTCGTCTGGTCGAGCAGCTGGGGGAACACCAGCACCGTGTTGTAAGCCGGCTGCACGGTCCCGCGGATGACGGCCACCTGCTCTTCGGTCAGCTTGTCGGCTTGGGCTTGGAGCCCGGTGAACACCGTGCGGATTTGGTCAGCCTCGGCCTTGGCCAGCTTCTTGATCTCCTCGAGCGTGGCCGGGAACTCCTTGACGAACTTCTCGTAGTTGTCGGCGTTCTTGCCGTACGTCCGCTTGAGCTGCCCGACCCAGGCGTCGAGCCTGGTCGGCTCAGCGATCGGGTCGATGTTCTCGACCTTGATGTTCTTCCCGTTCCGCTGGTACTCGTCGAGGATGTCCCGGACCCGCTGGTAGGTCTCGGCGCGCTGTGCGGTCGCGTCACGGCTGCCGGCGTCCTCGGTCTTGAGCTTCGGGTACAGGCTGACGAGCGTCACGTCCGCGTCGGCCGGCAGGTCGGCGATCAGCTGCTTCGTCTGCGGCTTGAGCGCGTTGGACCCGTCGCCCGTCAGGTCGGCTCGGCCGCGGAGCTTCTGGGTCATCCTGGAACTGCCCTGGGCCGCCCAAATGGCGATGCCGGCGAGCACGAGCACGACCACGCTCGTCAGCACGACGTTCGCCCCGTACTTGAGCCACCGCTGCCGCTGGTCCTCCGGCCCGAGCCCGTCGGGCGCGGTGGCGGCGGTCGACGTCCCGCCGGCCAGCGCGGTGTCCGAATCGGTCTTGATGAACTTCTTGCCCATGGGAGTCTCGCCCTCGTCCCGAGGTTCGTCTCGTTGGTTCGATCGCGCGTAAGCTATGGTCGCGAACGCTTCGGTCGGTGCGGTCACTGCGCCCCGTCCCGTCCGACGCCCAGCCCTGCGGGCTGCCACTAAAAGGGGAGGGCATCGCGTTCTGCACCCGCCCCATCGCCTTCCCGTCTTTCAATCCGCAATCCCGTCACTTCCACCGCCGCGCCTCGAGGACCTTCACGGTCAGGAACAGGAACACCGCCGTGACGGCCAGGAAGAACACGACGTGCCCGCTGTCGACGACGCCCTTGCTGAAGTCGACGTACCGGTTGTAGACGCCGTACTCGGTGACGGTCCGCCACCGGGCGCTCAGCTGGGACGCGTTCTGCTGTAGCAGGTACGGGGCGATCGTGATGACGAACAGCACGGCGACCGTCGCCACGGCCGCCACCACCTGGCTGCGGGTGAGCGACGAGCAGAACAGCCCGACCGACACGAACAGCGCCCCGACGAGGACGAGCCCGAGGTAGCCGGCCACGATCGGGCCGAAGTCCAGCCGGCTGTACAGCCGCAGCAGCACGACGTACAGCAGGGTCGGGGCGAGCAGCACGGCGAAGAACCCCGTCGCCCCGAGGAACTTGCCGAGGACGACGTCCGTCTCCCCGACCGGGGCGGTGAACAGCGTCTCGACCGTGCCGGCCGCCCACTCCTGGGCCATCAGGCCCATGCACAGGATCGGGACGACGAACACCAGGGCCCAGACCATCTGGTCGAACACGTTCCGGAGCCCGGCCGGCTGTCCGGGCTCGAAGTCCCGCTGGAAGAAGAACCCGGCGGCCAGCAGGAACACGGTCAGCGCGACGTACGCGATCGGGGAGTAGAAGTAGCCGCTGATCTCGCGGCGGGCGATCGTGGGGGCTCGGGTCATGTCGGTGGTGCCTGTAGCGTGATGCGGGGCGGTGAGCTGCTGCGTGCGTCCGGGTCAGGCGCCGACCGCCTGGGTGGCCTGGGCGGCGGTGACGCGGACGAAGAACTCCTCGAGCGTCGCCTGCTCGAGCCGGATCTCGCGGAGCGGCCAGCGGTTCTGGGTGACGGTCCGGGCGACCTCCTCGCGAACGTCCCGGCTCTCCTCCGAGCGGACGGCGGCGGTGACGAACCCGTCGGCGTCGGCCGGGGCGTGCCCGGGGTGCCCGTCGAGGATCTCCACGTCCCGCACCCCCGCCACCGCCCCGAGGGCCGACCGGACCGCGTCCGGGGCGGCCTTGCACTCGACGAGCACCCGGGCCTGCATCCGGCGGCTGGCCCGCAGTTCGTCCGGCGACCCCTGGGCCACCACCCGCCCGCCGGCGATGATGATCGCCCGGTCGCACACCGCCTCGACCTCCGGCAGGATGTGCGTGCTGAGCATGACCGTGTGGTCCCCGCCCAGGTCCTTGATCAGTCGCCGGACCTCGATGATCTGCGTCGGGTCGAGCCCGACGGTCGGCTCGTCCAGGATCAGCACCGCCGGGTTGTGCAGCAGCGCGTCGGCCAGCCCGACCCGCTGCCGCTGGCCCTTGGACAGGTGCCCGATCACCCGGTCGGCGAACCGAGTCAGGTAACACCGGTCGATGACGTACTCGATCCGCTTGCGCCGCTCGTCCCGCGGCATCTTGCGGAGCCGGCCGCGGTAGTCGAGGTACTCCCGGGCCTTCATCTCCGTGTACAGCGGGCAGCTCTCGGGCAGGTACCCGAGGTTCTCCCGGACCTTCCCGGACTCGTGGAAGATGTCGAACCCGTTCACGGTCGCCCCGCCGCTCGTCGGCGGTAGGTAGCACGACAGCATGCGGATCGTCGTCGACTTGCCGGCCCCGTTCGGCCCGAGGAACCCGACGATCTGGCCCTTCGGCACCTCGAACGAGATGTGGTCGACGGCCAGCACGGGGCCGTACGCCTTCGTCAGTTGCGAGACGGAGATCAAGGTGGTTCGCCCTCCGGGGGTTCGCGGATCGCGCGGGACGCTTCGGCCGACGGTCGCCCCGCCGTCCAGCGTGGGCACCCGACAACGGGCACCCGTCAGACGGGCGGCGGCCGACGGTTCTGACGCCGGTCCTACCGCCCGCCCGGACGCCGTCGAAGCGGCGGGTCGGGCGGGCGCGGGTTCGGGGTCACAATCGTCGTTGGTTTCGGGTCTCTCCCCGCGCCCGGGGCAGGGGGTGCCGTCCGCCCGCCGTGGCGGGTCGGCCGCTCCGGGTGCCGCGCGAGCACGGCAATTCACTTCACCCGGGTCGGATTGTCAAGACGGCGGGACGGGGCCGCGCCTAACGAAAGAGACCCGATACGGGCGGCACCGACGCCCGCGTAGGGTCCGCCTCGGCGGGGGCGAAACGCTTGGATTCGAGGGGCACGCCGCGAAGAGGCAAGCGGCGTTTGGGCGGCTTCGCCTTCAACCGCCGCGCGGAGGAAGGCGATCAATTGCCTCGCCCTCATTTGTACAACCAGTCGACGTCGAACGCGGTCACGACCGTGCGGGTAAGGCCCGTCGCCCCGCCGGTGTAGGTGCCGGCGCAGTGCCCGAGCAGGACGCGGTCGCCGGCGAACGTGATCGCGGTGTAGCAGTACCACCCCGCCGGGTCGGCGTAGACGGTCTTGCGGGTCGGCCACGTCTTCCCGTCGTCCTTCGAGACGGCGACCGTGAGCGGCGTCCGCTTGCCCTTGGGGGCGGGGCCGGACGCGCCGGAATGGTCGTTCCACGCCATCAGCAGGTCGCCGGTCTTCGGGATGCGGGCGACGGACGCCGGCGACAGCGGCGACGCGAGGTCGGTCGGCTCGGCCGGCGTCCAGGTGTTACCCCCGTCGGTGCTCGTCGACCGGAACTGCGACCCGCGGTCGGTCCGGCAGAGCATCAGCAGCGACCCGTCCCGCCGCTCGACCACGAGCGGCTCCTGGAGCCCCGACCGACTCTCGGGCGGGGCCTCCAGGTCGGAGTCGGCCTTGCGGAACGTCGCCCCGCCGTCGTCCGACAGGTAGCACGTCGCCACCCCGCGGTGGAAGCCCGGCTTGTCACCCCCCCGGCCGTGGCGGGCGACGGGCAGCACGATCCGCCCGGCGAACTTCCCGCCGGCCAATTGGACGGCGCGGTTGTTGTTGAGCACGACGTAGACCGGGTCGGCCGTGCAGGGCTTGGGGCCGGTCCAAGTGGCGGCTTCGTCGGACGAGAACTGGACGAAAGGCCGGCAGTCGGCGGCCGAGTTTTTGACGAGGTAAAACATCGCGATTCGCCCGTCGGCCAGCCGCAGCAGGGAGACGGACATCACGTTCTGCTTGCCGAGTTGGCGGACGAGCACGTCGTCGGCCGCGGACCACGTTTGCCCGCCGTCGTCGGAATGCCGGGCGGCCAGGACGGCCGACGAGTGGTCGTCGCTGCCGCCGGTGAACTTCGTGTAAACGAACAGGAGCCGGCCGGTCTTGAGCCGGACGAAGTCGCCCTCGGAGTTCCGCGGGTTGTCCGGGCCGGGGTCGAGGACGAGCGGCTGGGAGACGCCGGGCGGAAGGACGTCGGCCGCGGGGGCTCGGGTGGGGGCGGCACGCCAAAGGGCGAGCGAAAGGAACGCGGCAATCACGGCGTGCCTGAGCATGCCGAACAATCATACCGGAGGCGGTGAATTAGGGGCCGGTCAGGCACCGATGCGGTGTCCCGCGAATGAGCGGGCCGCCCGTCAGTGACACGGGGTGAGGCGGCGCGGTCTCAAACCGGCTGCGGCTCCGCTTTGCGCGCCGCCAGGGCCGCGGCGGGCGTCCCGCCCCCCTGCTGTCGGGCCGCGCACTCGACGGCGGCCTTGACGAACCCCAGGAACAGCGGCTGCGGCCGCAGCGGGCGGCTCGTCAGCTCCGGGTGGGCCTGGGTGCCGACGAAGTACGGGTGGACCGACTGCGGCAATTCCAGCACCTGCATGATCGGCTGGGTCGGGTGCTTGCCGCTGAAGATCATCCCGTGGTCCTCGAGCAGCTTGATGTACTTCGGGTCGACCTCGTACCGGTGCCGGAACCGCAGCCGGACCATCCGGGCGTTGTCGTACAGCTTGGCGGCGAGCGTGCCGGGCTTGAGCTCGACGTCCTTCCCGCCGAGCCGCATGTTCCCGCCGAGCCCCTCGATCTTCTTCTGCTCGGGCAGGATGTCGATGACGGCGCTCGGGCAGCCCGGCTCGAACTCGGTGCTGTGGGCGTCCGGGACGTTGCACACGTTCCGGGCGTACTCGATGACGGCCATCTGGAACCCGAGGCACAGCCCCAGGTACGGGATCTTGTTCTCCCGGGCGTGCCGGATGCACTCGATCTTGCCCTCGGTCCCGCGGATGCCGAACCCGCCGGGGACGATGATGCCCTGCACGTCGGCCAGCCGGTCGGCGACGTTGTCCTCGTCGATCTCGGTCGTGTCGAGCCACCGGAGCTGGACGTCGATCCCGAGGTGGAGCCCGCAGTGCTCGGTCGCCTTGATGATGCTCGCGTACGCGTCCCGGAGCGTGACGTACTTGCCGGTGACGGCGACCGTGACGGACCGGTTCGCCTTGCCGACCCGGTCGACGAACCGCTGCCACCGGACCCGGGCCCGGTCCTCGTTCCGCTGGTCGACCCGGGCGTGCAGGTCCAGCAGCGTCAGCACCTCGCGGTCGATGCCGCCGTCCCGCAGGGCGTCGGGGATCAGGTAGATGCTGCTCATGTCGTGCATGCTCACGACCCGCCGCAGCGGCACGTTCGTGTACATCGCGACCTTCTCGCGGACCTTCTCGCCGACCTCGCGGGTGGCCCGGCAGGCGATCAGGTGCGGCATGATGCCGACCTCCATCAGCCGCTTGATCCCGAGCTGGGCCGCCTTGCTCTTCTGCTCCCCGAGCGCGTTCGGCTCCAGCACGTAAGTCAGGGCGACGAAGGCGACCGACCCCTCCCCCTCCTCGAACGCGAGCTGCCGGCACGCCTCGAGGTAGTGCATCGTCTCGTAGTCGCCGACCGTCCCGCCGACCTCGACGAACACCACGTCCGCGTCGCTCTTGACGGCCAGCTCCCGCAGCCGGAGCTTGATCTCCCCGGTCACGTGCGGGATCGCCTGCACGTCCCGGCCGAGGTAGGAGCCCTCCCGCTCCTTCTTCAGCACGGACGTCATGATCTGCCCGTTGGTCGTGAAGTTGGCGGCCGACAGGTCCTGGTCGAGCAGCCGCTCGTAGGTCCCGAGGTCCATGTCGGTCTCCATGCCGTCGTCGAGCACGAAGACCTCGCCGTGGCGGAACGGGTTGAGCGTCCCGCTGTCGACGTTGTAGTACCCCTCCATCTTGATCGGGGCGACCTTCAGCCCCTTGTCCTGCATCAGCTTGGCGAGCGAGGACGAGAAGATCCCCTTCCCGAGCCCGCTCATGACGGTCCCGACGACCACCACGTACTTGTGGTGGCCCTTGCGGTACCCGGGCGGCATCGGGGTGTAGAACTCCGTCTCCTCGCCCGACTGTCCGATCCGCGCTAACAGGTCTTGGGTGCTCATGGGGGTGGTCAGTAGGCGGTAGGCGGTCGGCAGTAGGCGGAGAAAACCGGGAAACCCAACGGGTCGGCTGCGCCTGCGGATTCACGCCATCGTGCGTACTCTCCTGCTGTGGGCGGCCGGCGGGCGTCGGCGGCGGACCGGGAGGACCGGCGGCCCGTCGGGCCCGGTCGTCGCCTGCCTACCGCCTACTGTTCACCGCCTGCTCTCCTCACGAATTCGGCGTACTGTTCGGGCGTATCGATCCCGTGCGTCGCCCGGCGGGTCATCAGGACCCCGACCGACCGCCCGTGCTCCAAGGCCCGCAACTGTTCCAACTTCTCCGCCCGCTCCAGCGGCGTCGGCTGCCAGGAGGCGAACTCCAGCAGGAACGGCCGGCGGTACGCGTAGATCCCCAAGTGCAAATGGTACGCCGGCGGAACCGGGTCGTCCCGGTCCCGCCGGTAGGGGATCACGCTCCGCGAAAAATAGACGGCCCGACCGTCCAAGCCGGTCACGACCTTCACCAAGTTCGGGTCGGCCGGATCGGCGTCTTGAGGAAAAGGGGTGGCGGCCGTCGCCATGTCCTCGGCCGTCGTCGCCAGCCGGTCGACGAGGGCGTCGACCAGTTCCGGCTCGATCTCCGGCTCGTCGCCCTGAACGTTCACGACGACGGCGTCGTCCAGCCCGCCCGCCACCTCGGCGACCCGATCCGTCCCGCTCTGGTGGGCGGGCGAAGTCATCGCGCACCGCGTCCCGAACGGCTCCAACGCCGCCACGATCCGGGCGTCGTCGGTGGCGACGATCACGTCGCGCACCCGCCGGCACTTCCGCACCCGGTCCACCACGTGCTGGACGAGCGGCCGGCCGGTACCTGAGGCGAGAATTTTGGCTGGGAAGCGGGTCGACCCGTAGCGGGCGGGGATCACAACAACGGCGGCAACAGCCAAAGTCAGACCTCAAACAGCGGCGTCGGGGTCGGCTTCAAACTGTAGGGCAACCATAAGGGTGTGAGCCGAACGTGTCAACGGCGCAGGACGCGTCCTGTGTCGTTGGTCCTTTGTCCTTCGCTAGTTGCGGAAAACCGCGCCGCGGAGGACGGCGGCCGTGTCGCGTAAGGCCCGTCCACGGCCGGCGTCAGCAACCTCGTGCCGAGGGACCCGCCGACGAAGGACAAAGGACCAATGATTCCCGCGCCTCAGATCACCTCGAAGTCCCGGCCCTTCGGATCTGCGATCGCGACGACGATCGCCGACAGGCTCGCCGGCTTCGCCGGCTTGAGCGCGCGGGCGACGGACTGGAGCGTCGCCCCCGTGGTCGTGACGTCGTCGACGATCACCACATGCCGGCCGGCGACGGCGGCCGGGGCGACGAGGCCGAACGCCGCCCGCAGGTTCTGCTCCCGCTTCGCCCGGCTCTTGGCGACGACCTGGGGGTCGGTGTTCCGCACCCGCACGAGCGGCCGGACGACCTTCAGCCGGTGCGCCTTGGCCAGCCGCCGGGCCAGCACGTCGGCCTGGTTGTACCCGCGGGCCACCTGCCGCCGGCGGTGCAGCGGGACGGGGACGAGGCAGTCGGTCTGGCTCAGCAGCCCGACTACGGCGGCTTGGCGGGAGAGGCGGTCGGCGAAGAACTCGGCCAGCGCCCACCGGCCGTGGTACTTCGCCCGGTAGACGAGGTGGCGGATCGGCTCGGCGTACACCCCGAGCCGGACGACCTTCTCAAGGTTCGGCTCCCCGTCCCCTTCGCAGTACGGGCACGGGTCGCCGTGGGCGGCCAGCGGCTTGGCGCACGCCGGGCAGGCCGCCTCGTCCTCGCGTCGTTCGAGGCCACTCAGGCAGGCAGGGCAGAGCGGGCCGGCGTCGTCGACGTGCTCCTCGCACACCGCGCAGGCCGTCGGGTAGAGCAGCTCGACCACGTCGCGGAACAGGGTCGTGGCGCGGCGGAGGAGCACGGGAGGAGATGATACTGCACTGCGGGCCGGAGACGTGTGAAACCCTCGGCGGCCACGAAATGCATAACGCCCCGCGACGCCCATTGGGCGTCGCGGGGCGGTTGTGGGGGCCATGCCCAGCACCACATTGTTCTGCATCGCCGTTGGGCCGGTTCAGCCGACCGCCGCCTCACGCCGCCGTGACGTGGGCAGCCAGGCGGTTCAGGAACTCGACCCCGATTTCGACGGTCGGCCGGCCGGCAGCGGTCGGGGCGCGGTTCACCCACACGACGCGGGCGGGGATCATGCTCCGGCGGTTGGCCAGCGACTGACCGCCGCCGTTGAGCCCGACGTGGACGTTCAGCGCGTCCCCG
>JAQGHJ010000399.1 GCA_028288905.1 Phycisphaerales bacterium
GCCGGTGCCGGCGCGCGCAACGGCGGCGACCTCGTCACCCGCTACCTGTCTCCGGCCGCCGTCGAGGCGTTGGACCGGTTCGACCGGGTGCAGTTGGCGGACGTGCTACGGGTGTGCGTGGCGAGCCGCTCGCTGTCGGACGCCGGGCGGGAACTGTTTGCGGCGTCCCGGCAAGTTAAGGCGACGTCGAACGACGCCGACCGGCTACGGAAGTACCTGGCGCGGTTCGGGCTGGAGTGGAGGCGCGTGCGCGGCGTGGCGGACGAGGCGGGGTGAGGGTGGGGTGCGAGCGGGTTAGTTCGCGGTGAATTTGCCTGTGTAATCGGAGCGCCCCGCCCGCGCCGGACCGCCCCGAGGTTCACCCTCACCCCCGCCCTCTCCCGGAGGGAGAGGGGGGAGCACGGGCGGGCGTTCGCGGCGGCCCCGCCGGCACATGGGACGGACGGAAGCCGCTCGCCCGCCGTCAATAGCCGCCCACCCTCTCCCGCCCTCTCCAATGATCGGTGGGGTCACGCGGCCCCCTCGCGTTACCGGGCCGCCGCGGCCGCCGGTCCCATGCCGGCCTTCTGTAGCACCTCGGCCACGAGGGCCGCGCGGTCGGCGTCCGCCTTCGCCTTGGCCGCGTCGTACTTCGCCTTCTTCGCCGGGTAATCGGCCGTGTCCTTCTCGTACGCGGCGACCGCCTCGGCGTACTTCTTCGGGTCCTTCTTCTCGTCAGCCTTGTTCGGGGCCTTCGGCTTGTTCACGTCGCCCGGGGCCGCCCGCCGCAGCTTCTCGACCTTGGCGGCCGTCTCGGCCAGCCACGCCTTGTCCGCCGTCGCGAGCTTGGCGGCGACGGCCGACGCGGTCGGCGCGCCGGCGGCCGGGCCCTTGCCTTCGGGTCCGTACGCGACGAGCGAGTGGATCGCCCACACCGCCTGGGCCTCGGGGTTCGGGGCGGCCGGGCCGTCCGTCTGGTGCGTCACCCACTTCACGGCGGCCGTCACCTGGTCCTTGAACCGCGGGTCCTGCCACGTGCTCGGCGTGTGCCCGAGGTTCGTGTAGAACAGCCGGCCCTGCCCGACCTCCCGCACCCACGTCACCGGGACCGGGTACGGCTTCTTCAGCGGCGTGCCCTCGAAGTCCAGGCTCTGGAGCACCCGCACCGCGGCCGGGTCGAACTTCTGGTACTGGTAGATCTCCTCCTTGTAGTCGAACGACGGGCCCCACATGCTGACCGTCGGGTGGGTCGGCTCGTGCGTCACGATCCGCATCGGCGTCCCCTGCGTCCACGGGTGCCCGTCGAACTCGCCGTTGATGAACTTCGTGTAGTCCATCCCCTCGCCCTTGAGCGGTTGGCGGGTATCGGTCGCGCTGTGGATGCCGATGAACCCGCCCTTGCCGCTGCTCACCCAGTCCAGGACCGCCTTCCACGTCTCGTCGGAGATCGGCAACGGCTTGCCGGCCACGCTCGTCGTGTAGAACGCCAGCACGTCGATCGACTTGAGCTTGTCCGGGGTCAGGACGGTGGCGTCCTGGGTCGGTTCGACGTCGAACGCGCCGGACGCCTTCCCATACTCGATGAACGCGACCTCGCTCGACGCCAGCTCGTCCGGCGTCTTGCGGGTGACCGGCTGGTGGCGGAAGCCCATCGACTGGTCGAGGTACAGGACCTTGACCTTCTTACCACTCGCCGCCGGGGCGTCGGCGGCCGGCGAGGCGGCCGGGGCGAGCAGGGGCAAGGCGAGGGTGGCGGCGGCCGCCAGCAGGTGACGACGGGTGAGGGCGAGGCGCGAGCGGGTCGGGTGCATCGGGAGAGCTCCGGGGGTGGGGGCGGGCGTTCCGGCCGCGGCCGTCCCGCGACGGTGGCGGCCGGGCCCGCCCGGACTAGTAGTAGTGCCGGCGGGCGGCGATGTTTCGCCGGCCGCCGATTCGCAAGTCCCGCCGGGTGCGGAGGCGACAGGGTCGCGATCGTTAACCCCCGGCCCCCCGCCGCCGATAACACCGGCATGCGCCCGCGGGCCAAAGCCCCACCCACCGCCCGCTACCCGACCGGCGGTGCCGCCGGCCACCGGCCCGCGCCCCGTCGCCGCCCGCGGGGCGTCACGCTAATCTACGCGACCGTGATCCTGCTGGTGCTGACCGGCGCCTGCTCGCTCGCCGTCGACCTGGGGCGGGTGCAACTCGTCAAGACCGAGCTCCAGCGCTGCGCCGACGCCACCGCCCGCGGGTACTTGGCCTACCAGCTCGCTTCCGGCACCTCCTACGCCAACAGCATGGGCCCGGCCCTCTACGCGACGGCGAACAACCCGGTGGACGGCGGGTCCGGCGTCGCCCCGACCGTGACCGTGGTGTGGGGGACGTGGACGGCGGCGACCAAAACGTTCACCCCGGTCGTTGGCACCCCGCTGGCGGTAAAGGTGACCGCGTCCCGCAAGGCCGCCGACGGGAACGCCGTCCCGCTGATCTGGGGCCGGCTGATCGGGCGGTTCGCCCAGGACGTGACGACGTCGGCCGTCGCCGTGTCGACGGTCGGCGGGACGGCGAACGTCAACGTCGACGGGACGGCCAACCCGTACCTGGCCGGCATGCCGAGCGGGACGACGAACCTGGCCGGCGACTCGACCGACAACGCCGCCCCGTACCAGGTCACGAGCGTCCCGGTCGTCCCCGGCAGCTACATCTCGCTGACGAACGTGGCCGGGCAGACGAACGTGCTGCCGGGGTACGTTCCGGACTCGACCGCCGGCGGCCTCCAGGCGTACACGGTGCACCACGGGCAGAACTACAACAAGTCGATCGACCTGGCCGGCCCCGAGAACGGGATCGCCGACGCGGTGATGCCCGAGAGCACCCTGATGGGCCTGTTCCTGACCGACGCCCGCCCGGACGCGTCGGCCACCCCGGCAACGGTCGACTGGTCGGCGCCGTCGAGCCGGAACCAGGCGGTGTACTCGAACCTGGGGCTGAAGCAGCCGTTCCCGATCGGGGACGGGGCAACGAGCAACGGGACCGTGCAGAAGTTCCTCGTCCCGCCCGGGGCGACCCGACTGTACATCGCGATCTGGGACGGGATCGGCTACTACAACAACACCGGGGCCGTCACCGGGACGATCACGGCGACGCCGACGGTGAAGCTGGTGCAGTGAGGGCGGGGACGAGGCGGGCGAGTGGGGCGGCAGTCGCGTCACATCGAGCGGAATCGGACGCGTTGGATCGCGTCATCACCCCATCCGCGCCGTCTTCGCCGTCACACCGCCTCGAACGCCCGCACCTGCCGCTCGGCGTGGTAGCTGCTCCGCACCATCGGCCCGCTCTCGACGTGCCGCAACCCGCGGGACTCGCCCCGGTCCTTCCACATCGCGAACTCGTCCGGGTGCACCCACCGCACGACCGGCAGGTGTTTCGGCGTCGGCTGGAGGTACTGGCCGAGCGTCAGGATCTCGCACCCGACACTCACCAGGTCGTCGAGCACGGCGTCGACCTCGTGCTCCTGCTCCCCCAGCCCGAGCATCATCCCGGTCTTGCTCACGAACCCCTGCTGCTTGGCGATCTGCAGCAGCTTCAGGCTCCGCGGGTACTTCGCCTGCGGGCGGACGACCCGGTACAGGCTCGGGACGCTCTCAATGTTGTGGTTCAGGATGT
>JAQGHJ010000488.1 GCA_028288905.1 Phycisphaerales bacterium
GTCGGACGCCCGCCTGCTACCGGCCGCCGCGGCCGTCGTCGGGCCGCTCGCCCTGGCGCTCGCCGGGTTGGCCGCCGCCCTACGGGCCTGTCGCGCGTCGCCGGCGGTCGCGGGGGCCGTCGTCACCCTGCTCGCCCTCGCGTGGCTCGGGTGGCCGGTCTGGCTCAGCCCGTGGCTCGTACGCCCGCCGCTGGCCGACTACGACGGGCTTGCCGGGCGGCTGTCCGTCGCCCACCCGCTGCTCGCCCTCGACGCCGCCGTCACCCGCCTCGGCGGCAACCCGTGGGTCGAACACCGGCTCATGTACAACAAGCTGACCGTGCTCGGGCAACACGTGCTTGCCCGCCCGCCGGCAGGGGTGACGGCGTCCGCCGCCTGGCACGCCGGGGTGGGTGTCGCCGGACTCGGGATCGCAGGGCTCGTCGGACGCCGTCGGGAACGACGGCCGAGTGAGTAGCGGCCGGGCGGGGCCCAGACGAGCGACTAAGGACTCGCGGCTGGCGCGGTCGCCGCGGGCCGCGTCCCGGTCGCCGCGACATTCGGCAGGAACGGCCCGGGCAGCGGCCCGCCGCCGCCGGGCAGGTGAGACAGGATCAGCGGGGTCAGCACCTGTCGGCTGAACGTCCGGGACATGACCGACACGTGGTCGCCCAGGTTCCCGAACGCCAGCCACGCCTTCTGGTACGGGCACGGCACGAGCTTGTCATACTGGGCCGGGTCGACCGCGTCGGCCGGCTTGGCGAACCCGACCCGCCCGGCGGACTCGCCGGCCTTGCGGTCGATCGTCCCGAACAGCGTGGTCCCGAACCCTAGGACGAACGCGTCCATCGTGCTGGAGAACACGTACGCCCGCCCGGTCACGTGGGCCAACGCCGGCGAAAGGTCGTAGCCGGGGCTCAGGGCGGGCGACAGCAACAGCAGGCCGTCGACCGTGACGTCCTTCGGGAGCTTCTCCAGGGCGAACACCGCCAGCCCGGTCCCGCCGCTGTGGGCGGTCAGCAGGATCGGGTCGGCCGGGTGGGCCCGGCGGTGCGCGACGACCTTGTCGGCGATCACCTGGGCTTGGCGATCGTTGCGGGCGCGGTTGACGAGGGCAGCGATGCCCTTGTTCTCGCCGGTCCAATCGTAGATTTCGGCCTGCCCGCCGAACCCGCCGTCCCGCAGCCCGCCGACGAGTGACCGGTCGATCCCGGCCTCGCCGGCGATGCCCGGCGGGTGCAGCAGGAAGGCGGCCGGGTCCCCGGCGGCCGCGGCCGGCGGGAGCGCCGCCGCCACGCCGGCCGACGGGCGGGTGGCGGGGCGGGTCGTCGGGGCGCCGGCCGGGGCACCGCGGGCAACGGGAGCCAAGGCGACGATGGCTGCCGACAAGGCGGCGACGGCGACGGCAGCCAGGCGTCCCCGTGGCACGGGTTTGCAACCCGTGATTCGCGTCTCCGGACGGGAGGTGGACGGCGGATGGGTGGGGCCGAGTCTCTGGCTCATGCCGTGGTGCCCTTCGCCTTCTTCAAGACGCTCCGAGTCGTCACGAACCAGCCCGTGCGTGCCCGGCCGGCAGTCGAGAGATCCGTACAACCCAGGTCCTTTGGCTTCGTGGCCCGCAGGCAGGGGCTGGAAGCCCGCGTCACGGATGGGCCCGCGCCTCGTCCCGGAACCGCGGTCCGACTGCCTCCAGGCAACCCACGGGAGCACGGGTTACAAACCCGTGCCACGGGGAACCAGCAGGCGCCCACCTGTCCGCATGGCTCGCGGCGGCCGGTTGTAGCAACCGGTAACGTTCAGTAACCCGCCGCCCCGCCGGCCGCCGGGGCCTTGCCCTTCAGCTCGTTCACGACCGCGACCGACGCGCTCATCCCGAGCCGGTCGGCCCCGGCCGCGATCATCGCCAGCGTGCTGGGCAGGTCGCGCATCCCGCCGGCCGCCTTCACCTTCAGGCCGTCGCCGTACTTCTTCATCAGCTTGACGGCCTCAGGCGTCGCCCCGCCGGTCGGGTGGAACCCGGTGCTGGTCTTGATGAAGTCGCACCCGCTCTCCCGCACCGCCTGGCACGCGACCGCGATCGCTTGCTCGCCGCGGTCGGCCCCGAGCGACAGCAGGTACCCGCTCTCGACGATCACCTTCACAACCACGTCCCGCCGGGCCGCCCGCACCGCCCGCACCAGTTCCGTCAGCTCGGCCCGGGCGGCGTCGACGTTGCCGGCCGCCAGGAACGGCAGGTGCGCCACCACGTCCACCTCGTCCGCCCCGTCCTTCACCAGCCCGGTCGCCTCGATCGCCTTCAGCACAGGCTTCGACGTCCCGTGCGGAAACCCGCAGACCGTACACACCAGCACGCCGGTGCCGGCCAGCTTCTGGCGAGCGTGGGCGACGTACGCCGGGGCGATGCAGACCGAGCAGAACCGGTGCTCGACCGCTTCGGCGATCACCTTGTCCACGTCCGCGACCGTCGCCTCGGGCTTGAGGACGGTGTGGTCGATCATGCCGGCGAGTTCCGCTGGGGTCATGCGGCCCATTATACCGCAGCCGCCCCGGCGCGTCGGGTGTTCAACGCCTCACTCGTGGCGCGGGCGTGCCGCCCGTGCTAAGAGGGACGCGACCCCGCCCGCGGGCTCGACGGTGTCATCCCACGTCAACGCCCGACCCGTCACCCGGTAATGCCGGACGTGGCCGGGTCTTATCCGCGCTGCCCGTCTGCCCATCCCAACGCCGCGAACTTCGTTCGCCAGGAGGAACCGCATGCCGCTCGCCCCGACGACCTGCCCGACGCCCGCCGCCGCCCCATCGCCAGCCGCCCGACCGACCCGTTCGCCCCGCTGCCGCGCCGCCACCGCCGTAGCCTTGGCCGCCCTCGTTGCCGCCGCCGCCTTCGCCGCCCCGGCCCGGGCGGACGTGAAGCTGCCGGCCATCTTGTCCGACTCGATGGTGCTCCAGCAGAAGGAGCCGGTCCCGGTGTGGGGCTGGGCCGACAAGGGGGAGGCCGTCACCGTCACGTTCGCGGGGCAGACGCTCAAGACGACCGCCGGCGACGACGGCAAGTGGATGGTCAAGCTCGCCCCGCTGACGGCCAGCGACAAGCCGGCCGAGCTGACGGTGGCCGGCAAGAACACCGTCGCCCTCAAGGACATCCTCGTCGGCGAGGTGTGGGTGTGCTCCGGGCAGTCGAACATGGAGTTCGTCGTCAAGAGCGCCAAGGACAGCGAGAAGGAAATCGCCGCCGCCAACTACCCGACGCTCCGGCTGTTCACCGTCCCGAAGTCGATCAAGCCCGAGCCGCAGTCCGACACGAAGGGCAACTGGCAGGCTTGCAGCCCGAAGACGGTCGGGTCGTTCTCGGCCGTCGGGTACTTCTTCGGCCGGGACCTCCAGGGCGGGCTAAAGGTGCCGGTCGGGCTGATCCACACGAGCTGGGGCGGCACCCCGGCCGAGGCGTGGACGCCGATCGAGACGTTGCAAAAGGACCCGGCCCTGGCCGCGTCGGTCACCAGATACGAGAACTCGGTCAAAACCTACGCTGCCCGGAAGGCGAACTACGAGAAGGCGCTGGCCAAGTACAAGGAGACGGCCGAGGAGTTGAAGGCGGCGGCGAAGAAGGAGGGCAAGCCCGCCCCGACGCCCCCGAAGGCCCCGAACGACCCGGACAAGGACCCGAACCGCCCGGCCGTGCTGTACAACGGGATGATCGCCCCGATCCTGCCGTTCGCGGTCGCCGGGTCGACGTGGTACCAGGGCGAGAGCAACGCCGGCCAAGCGTACCAGTACCGCACCCTCCTGCCGGCGATGATCCAGAGCTGGCGGGAGAAGTTCGGGGACGCGAGCGACAAGTTCCTGATCGTGTCGCTGGCCAACTTCCAGAAGCCGGCCGACAAGCCGGGCGACGACGACTGGGCCGAGCTGCGGGAGGCCCAGGCGATGACGGCCGAGATGCCGAACAACGGGCTGGCCGTCGCGATCGATTTGGCCGACCGGGACAAGCCCGAGGACATCCACCCGCACAACAAGCAGGACGTCGGGCACCGGCTGGCGCTGGTCGCGCTCGGGAAGTACTACGGCCAGAAGGACGTCGCCTACGCCGGCCCGACGTACGAGGGGATGCGGTCGGCGAACGGGAAGGTGACCGTGTCGTTCAAGCACGCCGACGGGTTGAACGCGAAGGACCGGGACGGCAAGCCGCTGGACGCCAAGGCCGACGCCGGCGAGGTGACCGGGTTCCAGGTCGCCGGGGCGGACAAGAAGTGGGCGTGGGCGAAGGCGAAGGTGGTCGCGAACGACTCGGTCGTCGTCTGGAGCGACGAGGTGAAGGAGCCGACGGCCGTCCGGTACGCCTGGAGCCACAACCCCGCCGCCAGCCTGTACAACAAGGCCGGCCTGCCGGCGGTGCCGTTCCGGACGGACGATTGGCCGGGCGTGACGCAGCCGAAGGACGCGGCCAAGAAGTGAGGCAGGCGAGGGGGCGATGACGCGGGGCCGCCGCGACGGCGGTGCCACCAAGACCGGTTGGCACCGCTCCGGCCCCCTCTCCCGCCGGGAGAGGGTTGAGGTGAGGGTGAATGTTGGGGTGGCTTCGTGCTCGCGAATCCGCTGGCCCGATAGCGCGAGGCCCGCTCGACGCTCACCCTCACCCGCCCCGGCTTTCGCCGCGACGACCTCTCCCGAAGGGAGAGGTGAAAGGCCGGCGTCCGGCTGGCCCTGACTCCCCCGCTCTATCTCCGTTCGAATCCCGTGCGGCCCTCACGAAGTTCCCGTGAGGGC
>JAQGHJ010000515.1 GCA_028288905.1 Phycisphaerales bacterium
GCCGCTTCCGGCGGCACCGGCGGCGTACGGCGGGCCGCTGCCACGCGTGCGGCTACGACCTTCGCGCCAACCCCGGCCGGTGCCCAGAGTGTGGGGCGGAGCCGGTTCGTCCCGCATTGGAAAAGGCGGCGAGGAAGCCGGCCGGAGCCGCCCCGACGTGACGCGGGCTTCCGGCCCGTGCGTGCGCCGCCGAGAGACCAGAGCCGCTGGCCGTAAAGCCTTTGGCCGCCCGACCCCGCATGTGGGTGGGGTCCGCTCCGATCGAATTTTCGGCAGCCGCCTCTTGCCCCCTCTCCCGGTAGTCCGGGAGAGGGGATCTGAGGCCGACCGGCTATCCATGTGGACTGAGTCGCGGAGGGCCTGTGTCACGGACAGGTCCGTTCGACCCTCCGAGCGACCGGGAACAAGTCCTCAGCGGCTTGCCGTTCCCGGTTTTCCTTGCGTGCCCGTCGCCGCCGGCCGTAACCTTGGCTCGTCCCCAGACCCCGCCCCTTTCCGCCAACGGACGACCCCCGCATGAAGCTCGCCCCCGCCCTGCGCGCCGCCTGCCTGTTTGCCGCGGCGTCGGCCGCCGCGCCGATCGTGGCCGCCCCGTCGGGTTCGGACGAGAAAGCGGCCGGCGCGAAGCCGGCGGCGGCGGTGCCAACAGCGACCGACGCGCTCAAGCCGCTGCCGAGTTTCGCCGAGCCGGCCATCTCGCCGGACGGGTCCGAGGTCGCGTTCGTCCACGCCGGGGACATCTGGGTCGTGCCGGCCCGGGGCGGGACGGCCCACCTGCTCGTCAGCCACCCGGCCGCCGAGAGCCGGCCGTTGTACTCGCCGGACGGCACCCGGCTGGCGTTCGTCTCCACCCGCACCGGCAACGGGGACGTGTACGTGCTGACGTTCGCCACCGGCGACCTGGCCCGGCTAACGTACGACGACGGCCTCGACCAGCTCGACGGGTGGAGCGCCGATGGCAAGTGGGTGTACTTCTCGGGCACGACGGCCGACTTGGGGGCGAGCAACGCCGACGTGTACCGGGTGCGGGCGACCGGTGGCACCCCGATGGCGGTGTCGGCCGAGCGGTACACGAACGAGTTCTTCGCCGCCCCGAGCCCCGACGGCAACACACTGGCAATGAGCGCTGGGGCGAACGGGCGGGACTGGTGGCGGAACGGGCACTCGAACTGGAACGAGGCCCACGTCTGGCTCCGCCGCGAGCGCAAGGGCCGGCCGCCGGCGTACGAGGACATCACCAAGCCCGGCGCGCGGGAGCTGTGGCCGATGTGGGGGCCGGGGGGCAAGACGCTGTACTGCGTCAGCGACCGGGACGGCAAGCCGCAGAACCTCGTCGCATACGACCTGTCGGCCCGGGCGGCTGCGGACGCGGTGGCTGCGACGGGCAAGGGCCAGAAGGCGAAGAAGGACCGGGACAGGTCTAGGAAGGACGCGAAGGGCACGAAGGAGGGAGAACGTGCCGAGTCGGAGCCGTCGGCGACGGGCGGTTCGGATGCGGGCGACAAGGCGGACGAGGCGGTCGGACCGAAGCCGGTCGCCCCCACCGTAGCCGCCGCCCCCGCCGCCGCGGCCAAACCTAAGGCGAAGAAGCCGGCCGCCCCGCCACTGCCGCCGGTCGGGGACCCGACGCCGCTGACGACGTTCGCCGACGGGCGGGTGCTGTGGCCGAGCATTTCGGCGGACGGGGCGACGATCGTGTTCGAGCGGGACTTCGGCATCTGGCGGGTGCCGACGGCCGGCGGCAGCCCCGAGCGGTTGAACATCGCCCTCCGCGGGGCCCCGAACGCGCCGTCGGCCGAGTCGGTCACGTACACCGGCGGGTTCCGCGACCTGGCCCTGTCGCCGGACGGGAAGAAGGTCGCGTTCGTCGTCCGCGGCGACGTGTTCGCGGCCGGGGCGAAGGACGGCGGGCGGGCCGTGCGGGTGACGGACACGCCCGGGGCCGAGGGGCAGGTCGAGTGGACGCCGGACAGCAAGCGGGTCGTGTACGCGGCCCAGCGGGGCGGGGCCCAGAACCTGTACGCGTACGACTTCGCCAAGCAGCAGGAAACGCCGCTGACGACCGGGCCCGTGTTCGACTCGGCCCCGAAGTTCAGCCCCGACGGCAAGCATCTAGCCTTCACCCGGAACGGGTCGGAGCTGCGACTGATGGACGTGGCGGCCCGGACCGACAAGGTCGTGGTGAAGGGGCTGGCCGGGGCGCTGCCGCCGTTCGACGACGCCCGCGGGCAGTACGCGTTCAGCCCCAAGGGGCAGTGGCTGGCGTACGTGGACGCCGGGCGGCGGGGGTTCGAGAACGTGTACGTCGTCAACGCCCGCTCGGCGGACCCGAAGCCGACGCAGCTCACGTTCTTCGCCAACGCCGGGAGCAACAGCGTCAGTTGGGGGGCGGACGGCAAGTCGCTGCTGTTCGGCACCGGCATGCGGACCGAGGACTACGCGCTGGCCCGAGTCGACGTGGTGGCCCGCCCGCCGAACTTCGGGGAGGACCAGTTCCGCGGGCTGTTCGAAGACGACGTGCGGACCGTCCGGCCCGGGAACCCGCGGCTGCCACGACCGGACCGGCCGGGGCCGGAGCGGCAGGGTCCCGAGCGGACCGCGCCGGCGACGCAACCATCCACGTTGCCTGCCGACGGCGCGAAACCGCCTAGCGACCTCGAGGCCCGCCCTGCGCCAACGACCCATCCGGCATCGCTGCCGTCGATCGTGCCGGCGTTCGTCCGCGAGGCGCTGCCGGCGCTGACGCCCGAGGCATTCGACTTCGCCGGCGTCCGCCAGCGGACCGGGCTGCTGGCGGTCGGGGTGGACGTGGACTACCAGACGATCACCCCGGACGGAAAGTGGTGCGTGTTCGTCGGGGCGACCGGCGGGCGGCAGAACCTGTACGCGTACCCGCTCGACGGGCAGGACGCCGGCGGCGGGCTGCGGCAACTGACGACGTCGCCTGGGGGCAAGTCGAGCGTCCGCGTGGCGGCCGACTCGAAGGAGATCTACTTCCTGGAGGGCGGCCAGATCCGGACGGTGAACCTCGACACCCGGGCGGTGCGGGAGGTGCCGGTGCAGGCGTCGACGGAGGTCGACTTCGCGGCCGAGAAGGTGGAAGTCGCCCGCCAAGCCTGGACCTACCTGAAGCTGAACTTCTACGACCCGCAGATGCACGGGCATGACTGGGCGGCGGTGTGGGCAACGGTCGGCCCGCGGGCGGCCGGGGCACGGACGCCGGAGGAGTTGCGGCGGATCCTGTCGCTCATGGTCGGGGAACTGAACGCGTCGCACCTTGGCGTGTCCGGCGGGCGGAGCGGCGGCGGGACGGGCGGCGGCGTCGGCCGCCTCGGGCTGAGATTCGATCGGGCCCGGTACGAGCGGGACGGGACGCTCGTGGTGGCCGAGGTGCTGGCGAATGGGCCCGGCGAGCAGGCCGGGCTGAAGGTCGGGGACGCGGTGCTGGCGGTGGACGGGTCGCCGGCCGGTGCCGACGCGAACCTCGACCAGTTACTGGAGCGGAAGATCGGCCGGCGGGTGGCGCTGAAGGTGAAGCCGGCGGCAGCGAAGGCCGCGGGGGATGACGGCAAGCCGGCGACGGCCCCCGCCGCGGCCGACGAGCGGGAGGTGGCGGTCCGGCCGGTCGACGTCGCGACGGAGAAGACGCTGCTGTACAAGGCGTGGGCCGAGCACAACCGTCAGCTGGTGGCCAAGGCGAGCGGCGGGCGGCTCGGGTACGTGCACATCGCGGACATGTCCGCCAACGCGCTCGCCCGGCTGAACGCGGACCTGGACGCCGAGTCGGCCACGCGGGACGGGGTGGTGGTGGACGTGCGGGCAAACACGGGCGGGTTCGTCAGCCCGTTCGTGCTGGACGTGCTGAGCCGCAAGGGCTACCTGACGATCACCCGCCGGGGCGGGGCCGAGGCCCCCGGCCGGAGCTACGTCGGGCAGCGGGCGCTCGACCTGCCGACGGTGCTGGTGACGAACCACCAGAGCATCAGCGACGCCGAGAACTTCGCCGAGGGGTACCGGGCGCTGAAGCTCGGGAAGGTGGTCGGGGAGCCGACGGCCGGCGGGGTGATCTTCACGAGCGACGTGTCGCTGCTCGACGGGACGAGCTTCCGCATCCCGTTCAGCAAGGTGACGAACCGGAAGGGCGAAAACCTGGAGTCGGCCGCCCGCCCGGTCGACGTGACGGTGAAGCGGAAGCCCGGCGAGGCCCAGGCCGGCAAGGACAGCCAGCTCGACGCGGCCGTGAAGGAGCTGCTCAAGCAAGTCGACAAGGCGAAGAAGTAGCCACGGATAAACACGGATGG
>JAQGHJ010000539.1 GCA_028288905.1 Phycisphaerales bacterium
CCATCCGTCCGCCATGGACCTCTGCTACCTAGACAACAACGCGACGACGAAGCCCGCCCCGGAGGTCGTGGCGGCCATGCTGCCGTACCTGACCGAGTGGTACGGCAACCCGTCGAGCGCCCACCGGTTCGGCCAGCGGAGCCGCCAGGCCGTCGACGAGGCCCGCGGACAGGTGGCGGCCCTGATCGGGGCGGCCGAGGCGGAGGTGACGTTCACCGGCGGCGGGACCGAGGCCGTAAACGCCGTCGTCCGAAGCCTGCTGGCCGTCCGCGCGCCGCGGCGGCGGATCGTCACGTCCACTGTCGAGCATTCGGCCACCCGCGAACTGTGCGCCGCCCTCGCCCGCGACAAGCTCGCGGACGTGGTAGCCGTCCCGGTCGACCGCGGGGGCACGCTCGACTTCGACGCCCTGCGGGCTGCTTTGGCCGACGACGCCGCCGCTCTCGTCACGCTGCTGTGGGCGAACAACGAGACCGGCGTGCTGTTCCCGGTCGCCGAGGTGGCCGCGCTGTGCCGGGAGAAGCGGGTGCCGTTCCACTGCGACGGCACGCAGGCCGTTGGGAAAATTCCGGTCGACGTGCGGGCGGCCGGGGTCGACGCGATGAGCTTCGCGTCGCACAAGTTCCACGGCCCTAAGGGCGTCGGCGGGTTCTACGCCCGCCGCGGCGTCCGCGTCCGCCCTCTGATCGTCGGCGGCCCCCAGGAACAGGGCCGCCGCGGCGGGACGGAAAACGTCCCCGGCATCGTCGGCATGGGCGCCGCCGCCGATCTAGCCGCCGCCGCGCTGGCCGACCGTGCGACGACCGCCCGCGTCACCGGCCTGCGTGACCGGCTGGAGCGGTCGATCCTGTCGACGATCGACGGCTCGGCCGTCAACGGCTCGCCCGAGCATCGCCTCCCGAACACGACGAACGTCGGCTTCCCCCGCCTAGAGGCCGAGGCGATCCTGCTGCTGCTGAGCGAGCAGGGCGTGTGTGCCAGCGCCGGCGCCGCCTGCAGCAGCGGCAGCCTGGAGCCGAGCCACGTCCTGCGGGCGATGGCTGTCGACGAGAAGCTCGCCCACGGGGCGATCCGGTTCAGCCTCGGCCGGTACACGACCGACGCGGAGGTCGACCGAGCCCTGGCGGTTTTGCCGGGCGTGATCGGCCGGCTGCGGGCAGTGCTGCCGGTGGGGGGATGAGATTTGGGGGGAGTTCCGAGGTCTGTGCAGCGTCGATTGCGAGTGCCACGCGGGGCCGCGGCACCCTGCGCCCATGGCGGGCGCCGAATCGATACCACGGTCGATTGTGCGCGTTCCGAAGACGACATCACGTGCCGAACGTCGCCGACTGACCGGCCGCCGGTGTCCCGACGGTGCCCGCCAGCCGCTCGTCGATCCGCCGCCGCAGGTAGTCCGTGTGCAGCCGGAGGTTGTATACCTCGGACATGTACGACAGCGGCACCTTGTGGTCGGCCAGTTCCTTCTCCATCTCCCGCAGGGCGGCCAAATCGTCGGCGAACCTGGCCGGGTCCGCCGCCGTGTTGGCGGGAGATAAGTCGTCGGGGGACGCCTCAGCGGCCCGCGCCTCGTCCGTGGCCAGGTCGGCCCGCAACTTCTGGTCGATCTCCCGCAGCACCCGGTACCACCGGTACGTCCGGGCCCGCATCCGCCACACGTACACCGGCGGGGCGAGCCGGGCGAGCGGGATCGCCAGCGTGACCAGCGGCAGCAGCAGCACCTTCATCCGGTCCACGAACGCCGCCAGCCGGAACGGCAGCAGCCGCTGGAGCAGCGGGGGGCCGTGGCGGAAGTGCGCGTCGGCGGCGGCGTCGACCGGGAACTCGACGAACTGGGTGTTCGGCATCACCCCCGGGCGGCTCAGCAGGTCGCCCCGCTCGTGGGCGGCGGCGGCCGCCTGGAGCAACAGCCCGACAATCGCCGGGTGCGTCCCCTCGCGGCAGACGAGGTTGGCGGCCGGGGCGAGCAGGTACGCGTCCGCCCGCGGCAGGTCGCGGGCGAGGTCGACGGTGCCGCGGGGCAGCTTCACGTCGGACAGGAACGGGAACACGCGGGCGTACGCCTCGTGCCGCTCGAAGCTCATGAGCCGCAGCGACTCGTCCGATAGCAGGCCGGCCACCTGCGGGTGGCGGGGGGAGCAGACGAAGACGGCGGCGTCGACCCGGCCGGCTCGCAAGGCGTCGGCGGCGGCTTCGTCGGACAAGGGGATGAACGCGACGGGCGACGTGGGGGCGGGGGCCGTCGCCGGCGGGGCCGATGGGTTCATCGATGAGTTCGGGGTCGTAGAACGGGTCGCTGAAGCGACCCGGCCGCTGGAACTCGCGCCGTCCCGCCGGGCCTGCTTGGCGTCCTCCGCCGCCTGGGCGGCGAGTTGCATCATCGCTTCGATCGCGGTCCCGGCGGGGGCGGGGCGGTTGAGGAACGGGATCTGGTTCGCCGCCAACAGCCGGGCGGCCAGGGACCGGGTGCCGCTGCCGTCGGGGCCGACGGCCACCCGCTTGCCGGCCAGGTCCGGCAACTGCCAGCCGGCCGGGCCGCGGTAGAAGACCCAGACCGGTTCGAGGTACAGGCTGGCGACGGCCCGGAGGTCGGCTTTGACGCCGTCCGGGCAGGTGCCACTCTGGACGAGGGCGACGGAGACGCCGTCGTCGGCCGGGCCGAACCCCGGGCCGGCGGCGGCGGCCGCGTCGGCGTCCAGCCGGCGGTAGTTGTCGACCGACCCGAACGTCTGGCGGACGTCGAGCGTGACCCCGGCGGCGGCGAACGTCTTGGCGTACTTGTCGGCGAACCACAGGTACGCCGACCCGGCCGGCCCGGCCGCCAGCACGACCCGCTTCGGCGGGGCCGGCTTGACGAACAGCCACCCGACGGCCAGCAGCACGGCGGCGATCGTCGCCCACGGCCACCACGCCAGGACGGAGTCCCACGTCAGCGTCGACGGCTTGCGGACCCGCTCGTGCAGCCGCCGGCGGGCCGCCGCGAGGGCGGCCGGCGACGTCTGGGCGGATGGGTCGGGGGCGGGCCGGTGGGGTTCGTGCGGGGTCGGTGCGGGCACGGCGGGCGTCCGGTTCGGGGCCTCAGTCAGGGACCCGCGACGCGGGCCGCACGACCCAGTATCGGACGGTGCGGCCTGACGGGTGATCGGGGTCACGGGTTTCGGCCCGCCCCGTCTCGAAGGGTGGGTATGGGTCGCCCCCTCTTACCCCCTCTCCCGGTACGCCGAGAGAGGGCTGGGGTGAGGGTGCCTCGCGGCGGCGGCCCGGGCTTACAACCCATCCCACCGCGCGACAGGACCCTCACCCTAACCCTCTCCCGGAGTACCGGGTGAGGGGACCGGAGGCGGCTCACTTGTTTTGACGCACCTGTTTTTAAACCCGTGCGGAGCAGCCGGTCGGGACGCGCAACAGCCAGTGGCGCTCGCCGCCCCGGCCATTCGCACGGGTTGCAAACCCGTGCCACGGGAAAAGGGATACGCCGGAAATTCAAGAGCCCCGCCCTTGTCGGGCGGGGCTCATCGGGTTCACGACGCGGCCGCGGTGCCAGCCGTCAGTTCGCCCGCTGGACGTCGACGATCTTCCACTGCCCGTCCCCCCGCTTCTCCTGTCGCATGATCAGCTGCCTCGTCTGGCCGCTGGTGAACGTGATGATGGTGGTGACGGCAACGAAGTTCCCGCCGTTGCCGGCGTTGGCGTTGATGCCGATCGTCGTCACGTCTTTGATCGGCCCGCCGTCGCTCAACGTCTTGGCCAGCTCCTGGAGCTTCTCGTCCTTGACCGCCGCCGGGTCGACGTCCGCCGCCGCGGCCGTCGTGTTCTGGGCGGCCAGGTCGTTGACGAACTTCTTCGCCAGATCGCGGTTGACGGCCGTGCCTTGGATCAGCGCCCAGACCCCGCCGCCTGCCAGCGCCCACCCGACGATCGTCAGCAGCCCGAGGATGATCCCGGCGACGGACAGGCCCTTGCCGGTGCGGGTTTTCGCAGACCGCTTGATCCCGAGGATGCCGAAGATGATCGCCAGCAGCCCGCCGAGGAACGGGACGCACGCGCTCAGCAGCCCGGTCACCAGGGCCGCCACACCCCACCCGTTGCCCGCCGGCGGCTGGGCCGGCATGCCGTACGGCGCGGCGGGATACCCGGGCGGTGGCTGGCCGTACGGCGGCCCGCCGACGGGCGGCTGGCCGTACGGGGGCTGGGGCGACTGCGGGGGGACGGGGGGATAGTTGGACATGCGGACCCTGCGCCTTTCGTGTGCTGGGCGAGCCGGCGATCGGTCGGACGCCCGACCGGCTCAGCCCGGATGACGATCAGTGTAAGTCCGGGCCGGAACGTTCCAACTGCCCTGTTTGGGACCGTCCGGCCGGAACCACGTTTCGGCAGCGTCGCCGCCCCCGCGCCGGCAGCCGACCCGCGCCCGCGACCGACCGGCCCTGACCCTCGGTCCCCCGGTTCAAGCCGACTCGCCCGACGCCGGCTCCTCGCCCGGTCCCACAGATCGGATAGACCGCTCCTCCTCGCCCGGACCGATGCCGGCCGGGCCGGTGGTCGGGCGGCGCGACCGCGGCTGGGGGTTCGCGGGCCGGCCGGACACGACGGCGCCGACCAGCGCGGCCGCCGCGACGACCATCACCAGCAGCACGATCGGCAGGATGCACAGCTCCAAGCGGTCACCTCGTACGCGGCGGCCGGACGTTCTACCACGAACGTCCGCCCGGGCCCGCCCCCGGTGTTCCACTACGGACGGCTAAGGACCTCCGATAATGCTGCGGATGCCGAGCGGCTCACCGCGCCGTCCTGGCCGTCGGAAACCCGAGCGGTGCGTTTGTCCCGCGCCGGGGCCGCCAGTACATTTCGTCCCGTGCCACCGGCCGCGGAACAGCAGGGGGGAGCCGAGCCGTCCGGACGGCTGCTCGTCGTTGACGACGACGAGGCGAACCGGGACATGCTGTCCCGCCGGCTCCAGCGGGACGGGTACGTGGTCGGCGTCGCCGCCGACGGCCCGGCCGCCCTCGCCGCCATCGCCCGCGACCCGTTCGACGTGGTCCTGCTCGACGTCGAGATGCCCGGCATGACCGGGTTCGACGTGCTCAAGGAGGTCCGCCGCACCCGGTCGCCGGCCGAGCTGCCCGTCCTCATCGCCACCGCCCGGAACGACCGGCAGGACATCCTCACCGCCCTGGGGCTCGGGGCGAACGACTTCGTCACCAAGCCGCTGGACTTCGCAGTCGTGTCGGCCCGGGTGCGGACGCAGTTGGGGCACAAGCGGGCCGTCGACCGCGGCGCGGCGCTGGCGGCCGACTTGGTCCGGCGGAACGCGGACCTGGAGCGGGCGAACGGGCGGATGCGGCAGAGCCTGGACATGGCCAGCAGGGTGCAGCGGTCGCTGCTGCCGGCCGGCCCGCTGCGGGTGCCGGGGCTGAGCTTCGCGTGGGTGTACGAGCCGTGCGACGAGCTCGGCGGGGACACGCTCAACATTTTCCCGCTCGGGCCGGACCACGTCGGGTTCTACCTGCTGGACGTGAGCGGGCACGGGGTGCCGTCGGCGCTGATGGCCGTCACCCTCAGTCGGATGCTGGCGGCCGTCCCCGGGCAGCCGTCGCTGGTCGAGCGCGTCGGGGCGGCCGGCCCCGAACCCCGGCCGCCCGTGGACGTCGTCAACGAGTTGAACCGCCGGTTCCAGATGGCCTCGGCGACCGGGGCCCAGTACTTCACGCTGTTCTACGGCGTGCTGGACGTGCCGGGGCGACAGCTGCGGTACGTGTCGGCCGGGCACCCGCCGGCCCTGTACCTGCCGGCCGGCGGGACTCCGCGGTGGCTGGAGGACCCGTCGTTCGCCGTCGGCTGGTTCGCCGACCCGGAGTACGAGGAGCGGACGCTGGCACTCGCCCCCGGCGACCGGCTGTTCGTCTACTCCGACGGGTGCACCGAGACGCTGGACCCGGCCGTCAACCAGTTCGGCACCGCCCGCATGGCCGCCGCCTGCTGCGACGCCCGCGGGGCCGCCCTGCAGGGGACGCTCGACCTGCTGCTGCAACGCATGGCCGGCCACCGTGGCGGCGGGGCGGCCGACGATGACATCTCCGCCCTGGCGGTCGAGGTCGGGGGGTAGCATCCCCGGATCGGCTCCGGCTCCCGCGCCTTCCCGCAGCCGGACGAACGGGCCATCCGTGACACGGGCTTCCAGCCCGTGCGGGGTGACCGGGCGGTTCAGGTTGCGAGGTGGCGGGCGGCTTGCACCGTTCGGGCGGGGCACGCACGGGCTGGAAGCCCGTGTCACGTCGCGGCGGGCGCGGTCGGCCCCCGCGAGGCGATCCCCACCCCGGGACGGCTGATCTAAATGGGGCAGCGGCCCGCTCGTCCCGATCGCGGTAAAGTACGAATGTGTTGGCGGCCCGTGTCGCGTGAAAGACACTAGTCACACGATCCACCGCCGCCGTGATACGAACCGCAGGTGCCCCCGATGCCCAAGCTGCTGCTCGTCGAGGACAACGAGCTGAACGCCGACATGCTGACCCGCCGGCTCGCCCGGCTCGGGTACGAGGTGGGCGTGGCGACGGACGGGCAGGCGGGGATCGACCGGGCCGCCGCGGACCGGCCGGACCTGATCCTGATGGACATGAACCTGCCGGTCCTCGACGGCTGGACGGCCGCCCGCCGGCTCAAGGCCGACGCCCGCACCCGCGGCATCCCCGTCATCGCCCTGACGAGCCACGCCATGCCCGGCGACCGTCAAGCCGCTCTGGACGCCGGGTGCGACGACTACGACACGAAGCCGGTCCGGCTGGACGGGCTGGTGGGGAAGATCAAGGCGCTGCTGGGGAAGGCGGCGACGTGAGGGCGGGTATGGGCGGCAGAGCGGAGTTGGTCCCTCACCTCTCCCTTCGGGAAAGGTCGTCGCAGCACGGCCGCGGCGGGTGAGGGTGAGCGTTGAACGGGCCTCCCGCTGGCAGGCCAGTGGGCTAGCGAGCACAAAGCCGCCTCGACGTTCACCCTCACCCCCGCCCTCTCCCGGACGGAGAGGGGGAAGCCGGGCCGGCGACCGGTGGGTCCCTTTCGGCTCCGGTCGACCGATCCTCAGCAAGCCCGCTCCGCGCCCGACGACCGCTCGTTTGGAACACCTCATGCCCACCCGCCTCGGCCTCGGCGCCAAGTTCAACCTGATCCTGCTGGCCGTCTTCCTCGTCGGGGCGGCCACGAGCTGGTTCGCGCTGAACGAGGTGGCCGGGCGGCGGGCGCAGGGGCAGGTGGCGGCCAACTCGGACATGCTCCGCAAGGCGATGAACTCGGTCCGGGACTACACCGGCGGGAACATCGGCCCGCACCTCAAGCCGCTCCAGGCCGAGCGGCAGACGTTCATCCCCGAGACAGTGCCCGGGTTCGCCGCCCGGGAGGTGTTCGAGCGGTTCCGCCAGCAGGACGGGTTCGCCGACTTCCTTTACAAGGAGGCCGCCCCGAACCCAACGAACCTGCGGGACAAGGCCGACGACTTCGAGGAAGAGCTGGTCAAGAAGTTCGCCGCCGACCCGAGCCTCAAGGCCGACAGCGGGTTTCGGACGGTGAACGGGCAGCCGATGTTCTACAGCGCCAGCCCGATCCCGGTGAAGAGCAAGAGCTGCCTGGAGTGCCACACGACGGCGGCCGAGGCCCCGGCCGCCATGGTCAACGTGTACGGGCCGGACAACGGGTTCGGGTGGCGGCTGAACGACGTCGTCGCCGCCCAGGTGGTGTACGTGCCGGCCGCCCGGGTCATCGCCCAGGGCCGGCAGGACGCCCGCACGGTCGCGCTGCTGTTCGCCGGGGTGAGCGGGCTGGTCATCCTGCTCATCAACCTGCTGCTGCGGCGGACGGTGCTGCGGCCGCTGGCGAACCTGGCGGCGGCGACCGAGGCGGTCGGGCAGGGGGCGGACGCCGACCGGCGGTTCGGCGACACCGATCGCGGGCGGAGCTTGGCCACCGTCAGCACGCGGGGCGACGAGCTGGGCGAGTTGGCCGGGCACTTCGGCAAGATGGCCGACCAGGTGCGGGAGCGCGAGCAGAAGCTGCGGGACGCCCAGGACAAGGTGGCGGCCCGGGAGGCGCACTTCCGGGCCCTGATCGAGAACGCGTCCGACGCGGTCGTGATCCTGGAGCCGAACGGCACCGTGCGGTACGCCAGCCCGGCCGTCGCGGGCGTGCTCGGGACGAGTCCGGAGGCGCTGGTCGGGCAGAAGCTGCTGCGGGTCGTCGACCCGGCCGAGCGGGACGCGGTGCGGGAGGCGGTCCGCCGGAACGCGGCCGCCG
>JAQGHJ010000558.1 GCA_028288905.1 Phycisphaerales bacterium
GGCCGGGATGCCGGTGCCGGTGTCCTCGACCGCCAGCTCGACCTGGTCCCCGACGACGTGTTGGCGGACGGTGATCCGGCCGCGCTCCGTGAAATTGAACGCGTTGGACACGAGGTTCAGGACGACCTTCTCCCACATGTCCCGGTCCACGTGCGCGGGCCCCGGCAGCGGCGGGCAGTCGACGACCAGCTCCAGCCCGGCCTTCTCGACCGCCGACCGGAACACGCTTGCCAGGTCCGCGGTGTACGCCGCCAGGTCGGTCGGCTGGTACGTCGCCTCGACCCGGCCGGCCTCGAG
Source organism: Phycisphaerales bacterium (assembly GCA_028288905.1). Taxonomy (GTDB): domain Bacteria; phylum Planctomycetota; class Phycisphaerae; order Tepidisphaerales; family Tepidisphaeraceae; genus Humisphaera. Next base: position 298 of record JAQGHJ010000558.1, read on the forward strand.
CCGGGAGAAGTCCAGCAGCGCGTTGACGAGCTTGAGCAGACGCAGGCTGTTGCGGTGGACGAGGTCGAGCTGGTCCCGGTGGGCCGGCGGGACGTCCGAGCGGGCCAGCACGTCCTCTAGCGGCCCGAGCATGAGCGTCAGCGGGGTGCGGAACTCATGGCTGACGTTGCTGAAGAACGTGGTCTTGGCCCGGTCGATTTCGGCCAACCGCTCGGCCCGCTCCCACTCGTCCTCGTAGTACGCCCGGGCGTACACCACGCCGGCCGTCACGGCGGCGGCGAGTTGGTCGAAGAACCCGCGGTACAGATCGTCCAGCGGCAGCCGGGGGCTGACCCCGGCGACGAGGACGGCCGCCGCCCGGTCCGACCCCGGCACGGTGATCGGCAGGACGACCGCCGCCTTGACCCCCTCCGGGTAGGGGCCGCACGGGAACGGCCCGAACCGGCCCGCCACGTCCGCGACCAGAACCGCCGCCCCGGACCGGGCCACCCCGCCGACCGGCCAGGACGCCGCGTCGTCGTCGGCCGGCACAACGAGCGGGGTGGCGGGCAGTCCTCGCTCGACGCCGCCACTGCCGACGAGCCGGGCCGCCCCGCCGTCCGCGGCCGTCTCGTAGAGGAGGAAGAACGGGAGGTCGAGGTCGTACGCGGACAGCGTCTCGGCCGCTAGCGATAGGGCCTGCGCGACCGTCTCCGGCTTGCCCATCCGGGCGGCGAGGTCGCGGAGGGCGCGGGTCCGCCGCTCGCTGAGCATCCGGCCGGTCGTCTCGGTCACCGGGTGGAACAGCCCGCCGACCCCGCCGGACTCGTCCCGGATCGGGCTGAACGAGAACGTGAAGAACGTCTCCTCCAGGTACCCGTTGCGGTCGAGGAACATCCGCACGTTCTCGAGGAAGTGCGTCTCCCCGAGCAGCGCCCGCTCGAACGCCGGGCCGATCGCCGGCCACGCCGACGCCCAGCACTCCCGAAAGCTCTGGCCCATCGACCCCGGGTGCTTCGCCCCGCAGATCGGCCAGTACCCGTCGTTGTAGATCTGGGTGTGCCGCGGCCCCCACGCCAGCGAGATCGGGAAGTTCAACGCGAGGCAGAGGCTGACGGTGGTGCGGAGGCTCTGGGGCCACACGCCGATCGGGCCGAGGGGGGACTTCGACCAGTCCATCGACCGGACGACCTTCCCCATCTCCCCGCCGCCGACGAGCCAGTCGGCGGCGGGTTCGGCGGGCTCGTTCGGCAAATCAACCTCCGGGGTGGCGTGCGTCACCGCCGCACCCGCGTACGACGGGCCGCCCCGCCGGCCCGAGGGGCCTCGTCGTGCCAGGGCGGCGACGCAATGGTACCGCGACGGCTCCCCAGGCGGAACGTGCGCCGCCGCCGCGCGGCACGCCGGAGATTCATTCCGCCCGCGACGCCACCTCCACCGGCCGCCCCTCCCTGCCCGACCGCAGCCCCGCCAGTAGGACCTCGGTGATGTGCCGGGCCGTGCGGGCGTTGGACACCGGCGGCTGCTCGCGGCGGTCGATGCAGTCGAGCCAGTGCGCATGCGAGTTGCCGACCGTCACCGTTAGGGCGACCTCGGTCACCTCGACCGGAGCGTTGTCCCGGTCCAGCGCGGTCGGGCGGTGCAGCCGGAGCGGCTCGTTGATCCCGAGCGTCGCCTTGGCCGCGGTGCCGTGGACGCTGAACGCCCACGTCCGGCCCGGGTCGCACCAGCTCGTCTCGGCCGTCCCGACCGCGCCGCTCTCGGCCTCCAGGATCAGCGTCGCCGTGTCCTCCAAGGTGGTCGGCTTGTCGACGGTCGCCAGCACCGCCGTCACCCGCTTGATGCTCCCGAGCACGGCGACGACGTGGCTGACCGCGTACACGCCCATGTCGAAGAGCGCCCCGACCCCGCCCGCCTTCTTGGCATCGAAGAACCACAGGTCCGTCGGCTCCGGCTCGCCGAAGAACGCCGCCACCTCCCGGTAGTACACCTCCGGCCCGCCGTGGCTGGTCCGCGCCCGCATGCCGGCCGGCTTGCCCAAATCGCCCCGCCGCAGCATCTGCCGCACGGTCTGCACCGCGTCGTCGAAGTGCGGCAGGCAGTACGCGATTCGGTCGGGGTGGGCGTCGCAGGCGGCGACGAACCGGTGGGCGTCCGCCATCTCCCCGCTCAGCGGCTTCTGCACGTACACGTGCTTGCCCGCCTCCAGCGCCGCCACCGCCCAACTCACGTGGTGCGGGTGCGGGGTGGCGACGATGACGGCGTCGATCGCGTCGTCGGCGATCACGTCCTCGTACCGGTTCGTGGACCGGGCGACGCCGAACCGTCCCTTGAGCAGGTCCAGCCGCCGCTGCGTGCGGCCGGCGACGAGCGTGACCTCCGCCCGGTCGGCGACGGTGGCCAGTTCGGGGAAGTGCATCTTCGCGGCGATGCCGCCGGCACCAATGATGCCGATCCGGAGCTTCTGGGGCATGCCCGCCTTGTGGGCCGGGAGGGGCGGAATGTCAAACGCGGGTGGTAAGTAGTAGGCGGTAAGCGGAGGCGGCGGCGGCAGATCGGCCACCGTCCCACCCACAGAGTCTCGCCCCGCCACCGCGGCGTCCACCCGGCCTGCCACCCGCCGGCTAATGCCCGCCGCCTACCGCCTACTGCTCCCCGCCATCAGGTTGATTGCCCGGGCGGCGGCCAGTTCGGGGTCGGGCGTTACGTTCGCCGGGCCGATCGCGTCGATCAGGCCGTTGCGGGCGAGGACCTTGTATTGGGCCGGGCAGACGCCGCACAGGACAAGGTCCCGCCGCCGGGCCCGGAGCGTCCGGACGGCGGCGGCCAGGTCGTGGGCGCTGTCGGCGTCGAAGCGCGTCCGCGGGCTGACCACCAGGATCACCACACGCCAGCGCGGCGGGACCCGGTCGAGCCACGCCTGGAAGTCCGGGGCGTGGTGGTCGGCGTCGGGCCGGCGGTGCGAGAGCTGGTATAGGCCGACGCCGGGCGGGAGCGCCCGGCGGAGGCCCTCCACCGGGCCCGCCGGGACAACGTCGGCTTCGTCGCCCGCGTCGTCGTCGCGGCCCGCGGTAGCCGGACCGACCTCCCGCACGTCGGCGACCGGCTTCCGCCACACCCGGACGATCAGCCCGGCCAGGAACGCGACCGGGACCAGCAGGGCCGCCGCCGGCACCGCGTAGAACGCGAGGGACCCGGCCACCGCCCCGCACAGGAACGACCCGAAGATGCCGGCCAGCAGCGCCAGCCGCTGGAAGCTCGGGTGCCGCCGGGACAGCCGCCACGCCCGGGCGTACCGGGCCGGGTGGACGGCCCCGTCGCCGCCCGCCAAGCCCGCCCGCCGGCGTCGCCGGCCCCGGCCTCGGGCCCACAGCAGGTACTGCACGCCCTCCAGCCCCAGGTCGGTGACGACGCCGGTCAGGTGCGTCGTGCGGACGACGGCCCCGGACACCCTCGTGATCGTCGCGTTCTGCAGCCCCATGGCGGCGGCGGCCGCCCCGGTCATCCAATACTGGTTGAGCGGAGACCCGGCGTCGAGCCGGCCGGCCAGGTGTAGCGCTGTACCGGCGGCGACGGAGGCGAGCAGCGCCGCCTCGGCCGCCATCGGCAGGCTGTACCGGGCGGTCGCCCCCCGCCGCCGGGCCCACTCGATCAGCACGGCCGACGCCACCGCCCCGGCGAAGAACGACAGCACGACGTGCCCGAAGAACAGCAGCTGCCCGACCGCCCCGGGCCGCCCGACGACCGCCCCGGCCGCCGCCAGACCGACGTGCGTCACGTTCCCGGTCACATGGCTGACCACGACCGACCCGAGCATCATGACCGTGATCACGTTCGTGTACCCGGCCACCCACGACAGCCCGACCGCGAGTCGGGACTTCTGGCGGAAACTGTGCGCGGCGGCGGAGAGCATGCCCGCCCGGATTATCGGCTGCCGGGCGTCAACGGACGAGCCGCGGTGCCGGCCGGCACCGCCCCGCCGCCGGCACCGCCCTATCATCCCGGCATGAAGAAGACCGCATTCGGCCGGACGGGCCTGGAGGTGACGCCGCTCGGGTTCGGGGCCGCCCCGATCGGGTTCCTCAAGACGGACCAGGATAAGGTGGCGTCGATCCTGAACTTCATGCTCGACCAGGGCGTGAACCTGATCGACACCGCCGCCGGGTACGAGGGGTCCGAGGCCCTGATCGGGGCGGCCGTCGGGCACCGCCGGGCGGAGTACGTGCTCGTCAGCAAGTGCGGGACGAAGGTGCCGGACATCG